>JBDKIP010000026.1:0-3407 GCA_039797015.1 Bacteroidota bacterium | reverse complement strand
ACATCTTGTTTTGTTTTTGTATCGAACGGATCAGATCAAGGATCTCCCGTTGAACAGTAACATCCAGTGCGGTGGTTGGCTCGTCACAGATCAAGAGATCCGGTTGGCAACAGATCGCCGAAGCGATCAGGATCCGTTGTTTTTGTCCGCCACTCAGTTGATGCGGAAATCGATTGAAGAGTTGTTCAGGATCGGGAAGCTTGACTTGCTTCATCCACTGTATGGCTTCCTGTCTGGCTTTTTGTTTCCCCAACCCCATGTGCGTACGGAGCACTTCGGTGATCTGATCTCCTACGCGGATCAGGGGGTTAAGTGCCGTCATCGGTTCTTGAAACACCATCCCGATCTTTTTGCCTCTTATCTCATTCATGGAATCGTTAGGTAGTTCCATCAGATCAGTAAATGATTGCGCATCGGAATGAAACAGAATTTTTCCTTCTATGGAAATTTTCGTGGATTTGGGAAGCAGTTGCAGAATGGAGAGGGCGGTGATGGATTTTCCGGAACCGGATTCTCCCACCAGTGCCTGGAACGTTCCTCGCTCAATGTCCAGATTTAATTTATGAACAGACGCAGGGGCATTGGCTTCGCCGAATCGTATGGTCAGGCCACGTATCGCTAGTAGTGGCGTCATCAGGGAGTAACAACCCGAATGTCCAGTCCTTTTGAAGGAGTAGGATAGTATGCCAGGCATTGGGCGCAGTTTCGGGAAGGTGCAGATTCCAGTTGGAAATAGAATACATCACCCGCTTTTAACTCAGCCGGAAAATCACAGGGATTTTTCAGCCGAAAGGCATTTGTGTACTGGAGGTTGGTGGTGGGGTCTGTCCAACTGAGTTCCACTTGGTTGCTGTCCAGCCCACCGCTGATCACGGAAATGGTATAATTGGAACAGATGCCTGTTATTTCCAATCGACCCTGATAGATCGGTCCTGTTTCTTTTTTGTGGCATCCTATGAGATTGCAAAGCCAAAGGGCAAGTATGAATATGGCTGCGGGCATTTTTAGAATTTGAGGTGACGAACGGTTTGACCCCCATGGATCAGTTGCTTAAGTGAGTCGATCCCGATCTTGAGGTGATTTTCCACAAATTGGGTAGTGATCTGTTTGTCACTTTCCTCGGTTTTGACGCCTTCCGGTATCATGGGTTGGTCGCTGACCAAGAGCAATGCACCGGTCGGGATCTTATTGTAAAATCCAACGGTGAAGATGGTCGCGGTTTCCATGTCGATGGCGTAGGCGCGGATCTTTTGCAGGTATTCTTTGAAGGGTTCATCGTGTTCCCATACGCGGCGGTTGGTGGTGTAGACGGTTCCGGTCCAGTAATCCACTTCATAATCACGGATGGTGGTCGATACGGCTTTTTGCAGGGCGAATGCCGGTAGGGCGGGCACCTCTGCAGGGAAATAATCGTTGGAGGTACCCTCTCCTCGAATGGCGGCGATGGGGAGGATCAGGTCGCCGAGTTTGTTTCGTTTTTTGAGTCCCCCGCATTTCCCGAGAAACAGCACCGCTTCTGGCTCAATGGCCGTAAGAAGGTCCATGATGGTGGCTGCGGTGGGGGAGCCCATTCCAAAGTTGATGAGGGTAATGTTGTCTGCGGTCACGCATTGCATGGGACGATCCGCGCCGATGATCGGTGCTTTATGCCATTCGGAGAAGAGTTTGAGGTAGTGACTGAAGTTGGTCAGCAAAATGTATTTGCCGAATTTTTCCAGCGATTGTCCCGTATACCGGGGCAACCAATTTTGTACAATCTCTTCTTTTGATTTCATAGTCCCCCGAAATTAATCAATTAGTTTTGAAGCATGCTGCGGCTTTCTACTGACTTATCCGATCCGGCCGTTCGTCGTTATCAGGGACGAGAAGAGATCTTTGATCCCTGCCGCCGCAAATGGGTTGCGTTGACGCCGGAGGAATGGGTGCGTCAGCGGCTCGTACAGCAATTCATCGAGGTGATTCAGGTGCCTTCGGGGTGGATCTCCATTGAAAAAGAGATCGAGGTGAATGGTCTTCGAAAGCGATACGATCTGTTGATTTACAATTCAGCCGGGGATCCATGGTTGATGGCCGAATGCAAGGCGCCCGAACTTGCAGTGGGGTCCACGGTAATGGAGCAATTGCTTCGTTATCACATAAGCATGCCGGTTCCCTATTTGCTGATTTCGAATGCAACCGAAACCAGATGCTGGCAGCGAGTGAGTGATGAATTGATCGAACTAAGCAGCTGGCCAGTGCTCGATAAATAACGTTTCAGATTCCGTTTTTTTCACTTGGAATCGGCATAGGCATAGGACTAATTTGTCCGCTTAAATTTTTCCTATGCATCAATTACGTTTCGTTTGTTTCCTGCTTTTCCTCATGGCTTGTCGAAAAACAGGTCCCACCATTCAGCCATTTGCTGAAAAAATCTTAGCGGTGTCTGCGATCAATCAGCGCATATTCGATCAACTAAAAGAATCGGGTGAAGTAGATTGGTCAAGTTGGGATGATCTGTCCTTGTGGTCTGCCATTGTTCAATCCGATTCGATCGTGGCGGTGGGTTATCAGCCGATCGGATTTCGCGAAGATCCGGGTTGGATATCCAACATCGATCTCAACAGCGCGGGGTGGAAGGATGCCCGCGGGCAAGTGCTACGAATTCTTCCGAAAGATGGATGGTCGGGCAAAGAGGTATGGCCCGAAAAAGTTTTGCCGGTAGTGGTGCTGCACATTCGGTCCTTTTTCGATTTACAGCGATTGCGAAGATCATCGCTCGTGCGGTACATAGAACCCATGGGGTATGATCGTCATTTGGCCAACACTTCCACTCAATTGGAATCTTCCAGTGGGTGTGGCAGCAACACGCCCACGTGGGAAATACAAGCAGGAGTTCATTATACGACCATTGCGCCTGCCGCGAAGCAGTCTTGGAATTATCCGGGTCATGGGATTCCTGCTGCCTGGAACCGGACCACAGGCAGGGGGGTAAAAATTTTTTTGATCGATACAGGTTCCTCCTCGGTACAGGACAATTTAGGCGTCGCCTTTAATTCGGGGGCTTCCTATGGACGCACCCTGGAGCGCATCGTTACGTTGCCGCAGAATAGTTTTCTGGGTGTCCCGATTGGTTCGCCTGAAACCGCTGAGGATGCGTGTGGCCATGGAACTTCCATGGCAGGCGCAATGGCAGCGCCACGCTGTTCCGATGGCAACGCGGTGGGCATTGCCTACAACTGTAATTTGATTACTTGTCGGGCGGCTTCGGATGTCTTTTTGGATGAGTCCCGCGAATTAAAAGGTGTAGTTGATGGGTTTACCAATGCCGCCAATAGAACTGATGTGCGGATCATCAGCATGAGTATGGGCAGAGTGACAAGTAGTTCATATTTGCGGGATGCAGTTCGATACGCATATGGCAAGGGTAA
>JBDKIP010000025.1:0-5909 GCA_039797015.1 Bacteroidota bacterium | reverse complement strand
GGAAGCAATATCGTCTAGATGGCTGGGCTGGCGGATTCAAACGCTCTATGGTCGACTATGTAAAGGAGATGGAGAAAATTCGCGCCGCAAACTCCAAATAACTAACCTTTCTGCCGGCTATCTCAACCTCACCGGAATCCAGATCTCTTCTTCCGAAGCAGGATCGTTTCGTTTGTATTTATTCCCTAGCCGTTCAAAATGGGGTCGTTCGTCCAAAAAATACGGTGATTGGGGTAGCCACTGTGTCAAGATGAATTGCATCGCTGATCCGAAGTCAGCAGGCGTTCCGCGAAACGTAAAAACAGCATAAAGGCCCTCTACGATCAATTCATCCATTCCATCCGGAATGGCTGCGGATGACTGCACATGCACCCTTGCTGATTTCTTGAAATTCAGTTCCGGTTGAAAGGAAACAAAATATCCGGCGGGGTATTCCTGTATGGAAAAAAAATCTTCACCGATTCGCTCCGAGATCGAGGGCAGAAGGGGCATGAATGATTGCCATAGCGCAACCGTTTCATTTTTCAAGTAACTCATCTCCTGGCTGACGCCTATCAGTCGAATGGGTTCGAGTTCGGTGATCCTGGGATCGGTAGAAAGCAGTGGCATGGGCTAAAAATATCAATATTGTATCGGAAAGCGATAGGAATCATGTTTTGTTGATTGGTCCGTTATCCTATGAGCTTGTGTAGAATGTACTTTTACAAGTTCATGCGGTAGAAATCTCGAATCGGACCAGCGTGCGCAGTAATGATCGTAAAAATTTTGATAGGAATTAATTTGATGCTGGCTGCCTGTAGCGAGGAGTCTAAGGTGGAGATTCAGGAAGCAGTGACTCTTGCTTCATCCAAGCGCATTCGACCGGAGCGGGATAGTACCGATACCACTGCGCGAATCTATCTCACATTCGACGACGGACCCTATCGAACCACGCCGGGGTTGATGCAATTGCTGGATCAAAAAAATATCCGAGCCAATTTCTTTGTGATCGGCGCCCAGATCGAACGATCTGCCTGGCACGACAGCGTCTTCAAAGCAGTGAAGGCACACCCCAACTTCTCTGTTTACAATCATACCTATTCTCATGCGATCACTCATGGGCGTTTACGGGAATATTATCGCAACCCGGCCGGCGTTTGGCAAGACATACAAAAAAACAGCGTCTTTCTCCCCGAAGGCGTAATCATCACCCGGTTGCCGGCGATGAACACTTGGCGTACACCGAACCGAACTAGGCCTGCCGATAAAATGGTCAAGCCCTTGTTGAAACTTTTGGATAGTTTGAATGCCCCTGAATTCATCGTGGGCTGGAATGTGGAATGGACACCTGAAACCAGTCAACGTCGGTCGGAAATGGAACGACTGATCCGGCAGATCGAACATCAACTTTCAACAGCTCCCAAACACATGCGTGATGTGGTGATCCTTTCACACGACTATCTGTATCGCACCCCCGAGTCGTTGGCATTGCTCAGCGATTTCATCGATCACTTTCAAAAAGGGAATGCGATAAAATTTGACTGGATTCATCATTTGCCCGGCTTGTCTTCCGGCATCGGCTACTAATTCGTTACGATTTTATAACTGAGAATGCTGCTTCCTCGGGTGCCAACGACGATACGGTCGTTGTAGATGATCGGAGAGGATTCGATGGTTAGACCGGTAGCGGTCTTGTGGAGAAGTTCTCCGGTCAGCCCATTCATCAGATACAAATTCCCGATTACATCCGTGAAGAATAAATACATGTTGCCGTCCTCATCGTAAAAGTCGACAGGTGAGGCCCAGGAATATGCATCCAATCGGAAGGAGTACAGTTCTTTTCCGGATCTTTTATCAATGGCAACCAGATCCGCTTTTTGCGTTTTGTTCGGCCTGGAGAAAAGGGCGAGGGCGATGTGGTTGCCTTTTTGTTTTCCGATCAGTGGAGTGGCCAGCATGCCGCCACTGTTTTCTCTGCCATTGAGGGTGTGCCCGGCGCATACGCGACCCACTTCCCAAACGATCGATCCGGTACGCGCATCGATCTTTCGAAGCGTAGATTTTGCATACGGTTGTCGATGATCCACTTCATTTCCAGCATATAAATAATATCGATCTTCTTCCCGATCGATGATCAGAGAAGCGTCTATGTCGTCTTGGTTGTCGATTTGCCAAACGGGCTTCATCTGTTGAAGATCTATGCAGAGGATGTTGCCGCTGTTGTCGCCAATGAAACCATATTGCCCAATGGCGGCCATGCTTGCTTCCAGCCCCAGTCGGCCCATTCCGATGCGTGAATAGTTCAATTTGGATTCAACAAATGGTTTGTTTTTGTCCTGAACATTGATTCGGTAGAGCAGTCCGTTTTCAGCCGGCCAGAATAGTTTTCCGGAGGATCGGTCGAGCAGCGGATTGCTGTCGAATGCCCCCCAATTCCGATCAGCATCCGGGTCTTTACCCGGAATGTGCAGCACTACTTTTCGGGTGATCATGTCGATCAGATAGGCACCAAAGCGTTTGCCTTTTGAAATGCCTTGTCCAACATACAGCATGCCGTTCAGTCGGGGGTCGATGGCGATGGATCCTTTGATGGGACCATCGATCTGTATCGGATCTCGTGTGGCTTTTCCGGAAGCAAGGTCGATGAAGTAAACTTCGCCGCTGAGCGAGCCAATGATTACTTCTTTTGCCTGGTCATCTTGCAAAAAATCGCGCCGTGTGATGCCCAAAGAGTCTTTCATGGTCCTGGACCATTGAATGAGTGCGGGTTGACCGGTCCAACCCGATCCCCCGCCCCAATCGATCACGGAATATTTACTTCCGTCGTTACCGGAGAGAGCGGATTTGTTGCGCGTGGTGAAGGTCCACTCGAGTTTAAGTCCCATTGGCTTTCCATTTATCTTTCCTCTCGAGGGGGAATTTCGATGATGGTTGCCTCTGAATGCCGTAATGTTTTCAGAATTGACTGAGTAGGGGCCCGAAAATGACAATCCGGCCTCGCTGGAGAAAGAACTATCCGGAATTGTTTTCCATCGGACGGCATGATTGGTATCGACCACCGGCTCAAACACCGGTGTTTTTTCAAGGACTGACGTGTCAGCTTTTTGTGTCGATGCCGGCGTATTGGCTTTTGATCCGCCACATCCGAACAGGGTCAATGACAGCACTACACCCGAGATACCCGCACAAATGAAGGAGATTGGCGAGAAGATTGTTTTCATCGGTGAATGCATGAGCATGTTTCTTTCAAACAAATCGATCTTCATCGGATGCGGATCGTTTTGCCCGGCATCAACAGCGTTTCTTTTTGTCTGGGGTTCAATTTTTTTAAAGATGCGATGGTTACGCCTGTTTTTTTGGCGATGGACGTATAGGTGTCCCCCTTTTTGATCGTATAGGTCTTAGTGAGTTTTTTTGTGGAGGCTGCTTTCTTTTTTGCGGTGACCGACGTGGGGTTGGAAACAGTTTTTCGTTCGGCCGATGTGGGTGTTGAAACCTGTTCATTGGAACGGAGCTCCGCCGAGACGCTGGAGGGGTGTGAGATGATCGGAGGGTAACCGTTGCCTGCCACCAGGGTGTCTTTTCCGGAAGCAGTTTCGGCGGAAACCATTTGTTCAGTACTTGTGTCGATGCGTACGTTCATATCGCCACTGTAACGACTGCCCTTGAGATAGGCCTTTACGAACTGAAATGTATCGGCTCGTAAGGTTTGTGTATTGTAGTCGATGATGAGTTCGGGGTTGATCGAGAAATCCTTGTATCGGATCTCGAAATGCAGGTGCGGACCATACGAGCGACCCGTGGAGCCTCCCAGTCCGATCACGTCGCCGCTGCTTACATATTGGTTGGGACTTACAGATATTTTGCTCAGGTGTGCATAGAGTGTTTCCAGTCCGTTCTTGTGTCGGATGATCACACAATTTCCATACCCGGCTCGATTCCATTTCGCATACCGAACGATGCCGTCCCAAGCAGCATAGATGGAGTCGCCTGTTTTTAATCCCAGGTCCACCCCATGATGTTGCCTGCCCCATCTCCATTTGTATGCAGATGAAAGCTTCCCGTACCAGGTGGGGGTAAATTTTTCGTCAGGTTGCAAAAGCGGAATGATCGTTGTTTCCGGTAAATCCGTCGCTTTGATGTTTTCGAACACGAAGGTTACGTCATTGATCCAGTTCTCTGTATATACGGGATCGGCGATGAGCAATTTGAGTGCCCGGTCATCTGTTTGATTGGTTAATTCGGGCTGCAGCGTATCCACGGGGGATGAGTCGTTGTTTGCCGGCTGGGCAAAAACGCACATAGAAATCAAAAGCAAGTAAGCCGACAAAAAGATCCGCATCTAGGGTGTTGTTTCAAGGGAGGACAAAGGTACCAAATCCCCTTATGCCATTTTTATATGTTGGCAGCTATAATGTTAAAATCCCAACAGTTTTCATGGAAGCATTGCAATCCATCAGCGCATTTTCTTTCCAAGACGCATGTTCCTGAATACGATCTCTGCATACTGTTTTCGTTCATAGATCACGCCAATCCGATTGTTTTTCATCCAAACCAGGTCGCTGTAGGCATGATGATCGCCCGCACCACCCGCCTCGTCTATCAACAATTGTTTTTTCCATGTTTGCCCTTCATCCGAACTGATCCGAAGCGTAAGTGAATCTCTTTTTGTGGGACTGGCCGGATTGCAAAACGCCAGCAGCGCTTTTCCTTTTCTCCATCCGACATTCAACAAGCTTCCTTCACAAACCGGATCGGGTAGCGAACGATCCAAATACGTTGTATCCCACTGCTTGCCGCCATCATCACTGATGGAAACAAGACGGGCCCGTACATCGCCTTTTTGATTTCGGCTGTTGAGCATCATTCGGTCACCGGAGAGTTCAGCGGCGGTGGATTCGTTGCTGCCGAGATATTTAACGGACTCGCTCAATTGAAAACTGCTTCCATGATCGTCCGTATAAAATCCGTGTGCCTGATAATCCTCGAATCCGGGTTTAGGATCACCCGCCGAATGATTGGCGGCTACATAGATTCGGCCTTTGTATTTTCCCCTCGTCATCTGTAAGGCATGACCGGGAGTATTGGCATAGCTGCGCCAATTTTCGGGAGGGTTCGAGCGGTGCACTTGCGCAGTGATGTTCACCGGATCCGACCAATTTGCTCCATTATCAACAGAGGTGATGTACCAAACTTCTCGCTTACCCTTTCCTTTTCTCACCTCTCCTTCGTGATTGTTTCCCGTGTTGTAAAAAAGAAATAGTCGTCCCGTTGGAAAGCGGGGATCCAACCGATCCACTACCGGGGCGGTGTTGCCGGCTTGCAGGGAATCGGCATCGATCAGTACGCGCAAGGCCGACCAGGTTCTTCCTTGATCAGTGCTCTGTTTGACTACAACATCAATGTTCCCAAAATCACCGGCATGTTTTACGCGCCCCTCACAAAACGCCAAGAGGTTTCCATTGGGCGCTTTTATGATCGCCGGAATTCGAAAATTGGCATAACCCTCCTTGCCCGATTGAAAGACAGGCGTTTGTGCTTGAGCCAATGTGGCCAATGCCAGCAACATCCAAGAGATGTTCCATTTCATCTTTTAAAGTTGGGCCGAATTCTTCATATATCTATTAAACGTTTTGATCTGTCAATCATCATACGTCGCTATCTTTAGGAAACACACTTGACAAATGAAAAACACCACCTCGCTTCTCCTCCTAACAGGTATACTACTGATCGGATTTTCCTGCAGCAAAAGCGATCCGCCTCCGGCTGATCCATGTGCGGGGGTGACCATTACCGTAACCGGCACGACCATGAATCCAGCTGCCGGTGCCTCGAATGGCAGTATTGTTGCCAGTGCCAGCGGCGCGTCGGGCTTCACGTATAGCTTGGGAAGCGGAACCTACCAGGCCACCGGACAATTCACCAATCTC
>JBDKIP010000024.1:0-3419 GCA_039797015.1 Bacteroidota bacterium | reverse complement strand
CGCCAAGATCGCCAAGGACGAAGAAGAGCGTCAACGTAAGGAATGGGAAACAACTGAACCTGTTGATTCAGTAACCGTTACCGCACCCGAATACTGATCCCAACTAATTAAAAAAACCACCGTTCTTCTAGAGCGGTGGTTTTTTTTCGCCATGCTACAGCTCCAAAAAATAATACCCACCTATTTCGATCCGGCCGCTTGTGCCCACTCGGAGCTTTGGCTGAAGTCCATCGAAGTGGAACCCGGTGAACGGATACAGATACAGGCACCATCCGGCAGCGGGAAAACATCGCTGACCCATTTTTTGTACGGTATTCGAAATGAATATTCAGGTTCCATTCGGTACGATGGATCAGAACTACGCGCACTGGATCCCGATCAATTGGCAGACTTGCGCAGAGAGAAACTGGCTATTGTCTTTCAGGACATGCGCTTATTCCCAGAGCCAACCCTACGTGACAATTTTGAGATCAAACGACAACTGACTGAACACCATTCGAAGGAAACGATACTGGATTGGGCTGTACGCCTGGGTATCGATCACCGGTTGGACACCCCTGCTAAACTTTGTTCATACGGTGAACAACAGCGTGCTTCCATTATACGTGCACTGCTTCAACCGTTCAAGTGGATTCTGCTCGATGAGCCGTTCAGTCATCTCGATGATGCCAATGCACACAAAGCCATGCAACTGATCCTGGAAGAATCAGAGAAGCAAGGTGCAGCTGTGCTATTGGCCGATCTGGAGATCGTTCCGTTCTATCCTTCTAGCCGACTGATCCGGCTGCTCGCATGAAACACCCTTCCTTCCATATCATCAAGCCCTTGCTTTTCACCGGAGAGCGTTCCTCTACGAGATGGTTCTCGTATGTGGGATTAGGGATCGGTGTCTTATTGCTGCTGCTAGCCCAACAGTTATTCATCGACATACAAGCCCTGGTCAAACAGACCAGCATTCGCAAGAATGGATTTGATTACATCTCTGTCACCAAACAGATCACAAATGAGAATATGGGTAGAGATAACCGGTTCAGTGCAGCCGATATTGACACCCTTCGTACTCAATCCTTCATACAAGGTGCTGCACCGTTGATCTCCAATCGATTTGAAGTGGTGGCAACTGCCGGCGACCAGATCCCGTTCGCCTCTGATATATTCTTGGAGGCCTTGGAAACCGAGTTCATTGATACCGTGCCGGCAGGATTTACCTGGCAACCCGGACAAGCACTGGTGCCATTGATTTTTTCTTCCGATTTTTTGGAGATGTACAATGTTTTTGCGCCGAGTTATGGCTTGCCACAACTCTCCATGGAAACCGCCTCGAATGTGATCATCGGCCTGCGTTGCGAGGGACAAAAAGGCGGACAGGTTTTTCGTGCTCAGATCGTTGCTTTCTCTGACCGGATCAACTCCTTATTGGTTCCCAAATCCTTTTTGGATTGGGCCAATCAGGAATTTGAGGGATTGCCATCAGCCAATGCCTCCCGTGTATACATCAAAACAAAAGATGCCAACAGTCCTGATTTGTTGGATTTTCTCGCCACCAAAAATTATCGGGTCAACAAAGAGAAAACCGCTTTCGGTCGATCGAAGCAGATTCTACAGGGGGTAATCGCCGGTCTGGGCATTTTCGGTGTGCTGGTGGTCGGGCTAGCCCTTTTACTTTTCTCTTTCTATCTGCAACTGATGGTAGCCCGTAGCCGAGATAACCTGCAATTGCTCTTAACGATCGGTTATCGCCCTGATTGGCTGAGCCGTCAGGTAGCCCGTCGTTTCATACCCGTCTATTTGATCGTGGTGGCTGCAGCGCTTATTGTTACGCAACTATTGCAATACGGATTCCATCAGGTCATCATGTTCAATCGTCCGGAGCTTTCCTCCTGGCTTCATCCCAGTGTATGGATAACCGCGATCATACTCACGGTACTATCGATCCTCACCAACCTGCGCATGGTAAAAAAATTGCTGTACGGAATCTCCTGATCAACAGCGTTCGTAGATCACCGAAGCGCCTTGTCCAACCCCTACGCACATCGTTGCCAATCCATATCGCTTCTCTGACCGATGCATTTCATGCAGTAAGGTGGCGGAGAGACGAACACCACTACAGCCCAGCGGATGACCCAATGCAATGGCACCACCATTCACATTCACGATGCTTGGATCCAATTCAAGATCGCGCATGCAGGCCAATGCTTGAGCCGCAAAGGCTTCATTCAACTCGATGAGGGAAAGATCCTGTATGGTGAGTCCGGCTCGCTTCAATGCTTTTTGGGTAGCGGGTACGGGACCGATTCCCATGATGCCCGGATCAACACCGGCAACGGCCATGGAAACGATACGTCCCAATGGTTTCAAACCAAATGTTTTGAGTGCTTCTTCGCTGGCCAACAACATGGCAGCCGAACCGTCATTGATTCCGGAGGCATTACCTGCTGTGACGGTACCACCCTTCACGAAAGCTGGTTGCAGGGAAGCTAATTTTTCAAGTGTGGTTTGACGAGGGTGTTCGTCTTGTGTGAACCAGCTGATCATGCCTTTATTGACGAGTTCAACCGGTTGAATCTCATCTGCCCATCGATCGGCCTGTTGTGCCGCAAAATATTTTTGTTGAGAGGCGTACGCGAAGGCATCTTGATCGGCTCGCGAAATATTCCACTGACGAGCCACGTTCTCGGCTGTTTCACCCATAGAGAACGGCGGATATAGTTCCGCCAGTTTCGGGTTGATGAATCGCCAGCCTAATGTTGTATCGAAGACTTGTGCCTGCCGATCGAAAGCTGTTTGTGCTTTGGCCATTACAAAGGGCGCGCGGGTCATGCTTTCTACGCCGGAGGCGATGATGAGATCGGCGTCTCCCATCGCTACTTGACGAGTGCCGTCCATGATCGCCTGCAGTCCGGAGGCACAGAGCCGATTCACCGTGGTGCCTGGTACGGAAACCGGTAAACCGGCCAATAATGCCGCCATGCGGGCCACATTCCGATTGTCCTCTCCAGCCTGATTGGCCGCGCCGGCGATCACATCTTCGATGCGAGATGGGTCGACTGACTCATTCCGATGCATCAGGGCCCGAAGTATATATGCCAACAGATCGTCGGGGCGCCACTGACTAAGGGTGCCTCCGAATTTTCCGATGGGGGTACGCACGGCATCAACAACGTATACGGCTCGCATAAAAGGATTTGTTACAAATATCACGTAATCCCCGGAAACGCGACCGACCGGGTTATCTTTGCAGACCATGTTCCCGATTGGACACAACATACGACACTGCTCACTCCCGGAGTTGGAGCAATATTTCCTGGAAGCCGGCCAGCCTAAATTCCGCGCCAAACAAGTATATGAATGGCTTTGGCAGAAAAAGGCATTGCATTTTGCCGATATGACCAACCTCAGCAAGGAAATGCGTCAGCAAC
>JBDKIP010000023.1:0-3889 GCA_039797015.1 Bacteroidota bacterium | reverse complement strand
TCCCAAGCCGCCTTCAATTCTCCGGTTTTGAGCAACACCTCATCCTTGAAGGAGGCATCCAGATCGTTGATGAAATCCAGTTTGCCTTGCCGAAACAACAAAAACTCCGTGGCCTTGCTTTCGTAAAAGCTCACGCGCAAACCGGATAAATAGGGCAATCGTTTTCCCTGCTCATCCTTTTCCCAATAGGTTTCATTTCGATGAAGGATGAGCATTTGCCCTTCCGACCAGGCTGCAAACCGAAAAGGACCTGTGCCCACCGGATGCTTGCGATACGAGTCCCCGTAATGCATCACAGCTTCCGGGGCCACCACGGAACAATACTGCATGGACAAAATGCCCAGGATCGGATGATAGGGACGTTGAAGATTCAGTCGGAACGTTGAGTCATTCAATGCTTCAAAGGGACGGATCGAATCTACACGTCCCCGAAAGATCCAGGCACCCGGACTCGCAACCGCCGGATCCAATAGCCGCTGAAGGGAAAAGACCCAATCCGCCGCCTTCATGCGACGACCTTTGCCCTGAGGAAAGACCGGATCGTCGTGAAAATACACATCGTCACGCAACTGAAAGGTGTACGACAACCGATCGGCGCTGATGGTCCACTCCTTCGCAACCGAAGGAACTGTCCTCCCCGCCGCATCCACTTCCACCAATGTGTTGTACAACTGATGCGCAGCCCAGATCGTGGATTGGCTCTTCGAAAAAGCAGGATCCAAGGACGAGATGCCGGAGGATTCGTTGTATCGGAAATAAGATTTGTCTGTATCTGCAGACCGATGGCATGCAAAGAGCACAATACAAATCAGAAAATTGTGAATACGGAAACGCATCGGTTCAAGGCTTCGGGCTAAATTAGCAAATCAACACAAGGCCTGCATGATCCGACTCAAAACATTGTCTCTCCTTTTCCTGATTTCAGCTACCGGATTGGTTCAGGCACAAAATCGAACGGCAACCTTCAATCGACAAGACACCTTAAGGGGAAGCATTGGCCCTCACCGAGCCTGGTGGAATGTGCTTCACTACGAGTTGACCATTGAACCCGATTATGCCTCCCGAAGTCTAAAAGGCACCAACAGGATCGAATTCAACCTGACGGGAGACGCCATGACCGACCGCATGCAGGTCGATTTGCAAGCACCGATGCAGATCGATCAAGTCCTTTTGGGCCGGCAATCGGTCCCCTTTCAACGAGAAGGAAATGTTTACTGGATCGATCTGAAAGCGCATATGTCGCTGATCCCCAAAAGCAAAAAAATCGCTGCGCAACTGGAAATACAATTCAGTGGCAAACCACGGGTTGCCGTCAATGCGCCATGGGACGGGGGATGGATTTATAAAAAAGACAATGCCGGAAATCCGTGGATGTCGGTTGCGTGTCAAGGTTTGGGCGCCAGTGTCTGGTACCCCTGCAAAGATCATCAAAGCGACGAGCCGGATAAAGGCGCGCGCATGAACATCATCATTCCCGATTCATTAAGCGCCATTGCCAATGGTCGGCTGATCGGGCGTAAACCCGCCGGAAAAGGAAAAGAACAATGGAGCTGGAACGTGGTTTCCCCCATCAACAACTACAACCTGGTACCCTACATTGGTCGATACGCGCGTTTCAGCGATACCCTGATGGGAGAAAACAAACAAAAACTTGACCTCGACTATTGGGTACTGAGCGAGGACCTGGAAAAAGCCAAACCCCATTTCAACCGCGACGTGAAACGAATGCTGCGTGCCTTTGAATACTGGTTCGGCCCCTACCCTTTTTATGACGACGGATTCAAGCTGGTACAATCGCCCCACCTGGGCATGGAACATCAATCCGCCATCGCCTATGGCAATCAATTCAAGAACGGTTACTTGGGTCGAGATCTTTCCGGATCTGGGTGGGGCATGAATTGGGATTACATCATCATTCACGAAAGCGGACACGAATGGTTTGCCAATAACATCACCACCCGCGACATCGCCGACATGTGGGTGCATGAAGGGTTTACCATGTATTCGGAGGTGCTTTTTACAGAATACCACTACGGACGAAAAGCAGCCGACACGTATTTGCAAGGCCTGCGTCGTTCCATCCGCAACGACAAACCCATGATCGGCCGGTACGATGTCAACGAAGAAGGCAGTGGCGACATCTACAACAAAGGCGCGAATCTCATTCATACCCTTCGTGAACTCATCGACAACGATTCACTCTTTCGCCAAATTCTTCGAGGCATGAACAAAGATTTTGGTCTGACGCCCACCACCAGCAAATCTGTCGAGGCCTATTGGATCAAAAAAAGCGGATTGGACCTGCAACCCATCTTTGATCAATACCTGCGCACGACACAAATTCCGAAACTGGCATCCCGAACGAACGAGGGCAAGACTGAATACCGCTGGATCAACTGCCTGTCTCATTTTAAAATGCCCGTCCGCAACAGCGCCTCCGATCCCTGGGAATGGGTATCGACGGATTGGACGATCCTCCGAGAACCCTTGCGACCCGGAGCCCTCTCTGCCAACCTCTACATCCAATAACCCAGCATGAGTGGTATTCGCCGACAAAGTCTGATCTCTTCTGCCGTCATCTATGCCGGATTTGCCGTAGGCTTATTGAATGTTTATTTGTTCACCAAAGAAGGAATCTTTCAAAAAGAACAATTCGGTTTATACAATGCCTTCATCGCCGTTGCTTTGATGATGATGGCTTTCTCCGGTCTAGGCATGCCGGCCTACCTCAATAAGTTCTTTCCATATTATAATGCACACCGACCGGAGAAAAAGAACGAACAGTTTTCATTGGCATTACTGGTCAGCCTCACCGGTTTTTTATTGATCGCCTTCGTGGGCTGGCTGGGAAAAGACCTGGTCATCCGCAAATACGGAACCAATGCACCGGATCTGATCACGCATTACGGCTGGTTGTTCCCGTTGGGATTGGGCATGACGCTGTTTTCACTATTGGAAGCATGGGCCTGGAATCATCAACGCTCGGTATTGACCAACCTGTTGAAAGAACTGATCTGGCGTCTGTATGTAACCGGGTTGATCTTCGCCTATGGATGGGGATGGATCGAGTTTGATTTTTTCATACAAGCCTTTTCACTCAGCTATTTGTTCATTGCCGCATTACTCATGACTTACTTGCTGGCCACCGGTAAGATCCATTTCTATTTTCACATCAGCCCCTTAACGAGGCGAATGAAAAAGACCATTCTCAGCCTTTGTTTGTTCGTTTTTGCCGGCATGGCCATTCTGCAACTGGCGCTGGTATTCGACTCGCTGGTCATCTCCTCTCTGCTGCAAGGCGCCCTCGCCCAATTGGCGATCTATTCACTGGCCCAAAATATGGCAGCGGTCATTCAAGCGCCTCAACGGGGACTGGTGAGCGCCTCCATCCCACCCCTTGCACTCGCCTGGAAAGAGAAGAACCTGAAAGAGATTCAACGCATCTACCAGCGCTCTTCCATCAACCAACTGATCTTTGCCGTTGGGATCCTTTCACTGTTCGCGCTGGATTTTCAGGAGGGGATCGAAGCGGTTGGTTTGCAACCCTCCTATCAAGCCGCCTTCCCATTGATCTTGATCCTGGGAATGGCAAAGTTGGTGGACATGGGTACCGGCCTAAATACGCAGATCATCCAAACCTCTACGAGGTGGCGATTTGAATTGATCAGTGGTGTGCTCTTGTTGCTGATTACACTCCCCAGCGGTTATTATCTGACCAAAGCCTACGGCATACAGGGAACGGCGATGGCTCAATTGATCGCGATCACTTCGTACAACCTGATCCGTATCGTTTTTCTTTGGAAGAATTATGCGCTTTTTCCCTTTTCGAGAAATACAGCCGGGGTCATTTTGCTGGGCGGCGCCTGCTATTACAGCACACACTTGTTGA
>JBDKIP010000022.1:0-3662 GCA_039797015.1 Bacteroidota bacterium | reverse complement strand
CCTTGGCCGGAGGAGCAGACCACGATGGAATGGTTGGTTCGAGATTCTGTAAACATGCCGTTCCTCGATGATCGAAATACATCGCATGCAGAAACACTGACTGAATTGGTTACCGCCTCGTTGAAAAAAGCAGCCATCGTTCTCCAGGAAGCGGAGAGCGAAGGGAACTTGAATTGGTCCCTCTTCAAGCAGCCATCGGTCAACCATTTGTTGCGGGATGCGTTGCCTTCTTTTGCTCGAAAGAAACTTCCGGTAGGCGGCAATGGCAACATCGTCAATGCCATCACGAAAAGTCATGGCCCGAGTTGGAGAATGATCGTACACATGACCAATGAGATCGAAGCCTATGGTGTTTATCCCGGAGGGCAAAATGGGAATCCCGGCAGCAGATTTTATGATGACTACATCGATACATGGGTCAATGGAAAATACAACAAGCTGTTGCTCATGAGTCGACAAAACCCAGCGGGATCCGCCTGGACACTCGATCTAAAACCTCTTTAAATTTTTTTTATGAAATTTTGGTTATCCATTGTGGCGATCGCTTTGATCGGTTTCTTATGCGGGTTGTACATGCCCTGGTGGTCAATCGCATTGCCCGCGTTTGTGATCGGGTTGTTGATTCCTCAAAAAGGCTCTTGGAACTTCGTAAGTGGTTTCCTGGGTATTTTTCTGCTTTGGCTGGGATTAACCGTTTGGATCGATGCTGAAAATGGGGGATTGCTCGCTGCACGCATGGCCCAGATCTTACCCGTGGGAGGGAAGGTGATCTATTTGCATTTATTGACTGCTTCTGTTGGCGGTTTGCTGGGTGGCTTGGCGTCGCTTTCCGGAAAACACATTCGGTCATTGCTGCCGAAACAAGCTGTTTAGGTTCATTATCTTTGCCCTGGTTTAGAATTTTGCCCAACCTGTAATTGGGATTCTGATCATAGAATTAAAATTCACACAATGGCCCCCTTGCACAACCGGGTGTCGCGAAAAGAGCTAAAGGAAAAGCTTCTTTCGGACCCAACACCCCGTACCACGATTTCCTTCTATCGGTATTTCTCCATAGATGCCCCCGAGGCATTCAGAAATCAGCTGTATCAGCGGTTTGATCATCTGGGTGTATTGGGTAGAATATACATTGCACAGGAAGGCATCAATGCGCAGATCAGTTTGCCATCGATGAATTTGGATCGGTTTCGTCAAACCTTGGACTCGATAGAGGGGCTACAAGATCTACGGCTCAACATTGCGGTACAGGACGACGGAAAATCTTTTTTTGTGTTGGACATCAAGGTTCGACGAAAGATTGTTGCGGATGGCATTGAGGATCCCGATTTTCGGGTGAACAAAAACGGAAAATATCTTTCCGCAGAGGCATTCAATTCACTTGCACAGGACCCGGACACGATCCTGGTCGACATGCGAAACTATTATGAGTTTGAAGTAGGACGCTTCAAAGGAGCCATCGAGGTCCCTTCCGATACGTTCCGTGAGCAACTCCCGATGGCAGTATCCATGTTGTCGGAAAAAAAAGAAAAAAATATTGTCATGTATTGCACCGGCGGAATTCGGTGTGAGAAAGCTTCCGCCTACATGCTGCACCATGGATTTCAGCATGTGTATCATTTGGAAGGGGGCATCATACATTATGCCAACCAAGTGAAGGAACAGGGGTTACCCAATTTTTTCATCGGCAAGAACTTTGTTTTTGATGACCGGCTAGGAGAACGGATCACGGAGGATGTTTTGGCGCATTGTCATATATGCGGAACACCCGCAGATACGCACATCAATTGTAAAAACGATGCCTGTCATCTTCTGTTCATCGAATGTGAAACATGTCAAGAGACCTTGGAAGGATGTTGCTCCCGTACGTGTCAGGAGCAAATGCATTTACCCGAGGAAGAGCGCAAGAAGTTGAGACAAGGGGTCGATAAAGGACAGCACATTTTCAATAAATCCAGGCAACGGATCGGCAAATTATCCGGCTCAAATGCCTCTGATCCGTTGAAGTGATTCGTTGATCTTCTCTAGGAGGGCGCTATCTGAGAGGGGCATTGGTTCGAAGGGGCGACCGATCAATTTTTCATAAAGTTCGATGTATCGATTGGAGATGGTATTGATCCATTCGTCGGTCATGACCGGAACGGATTGTCCTTCTTTTCCCATGAAATTGTTTTCGATCAACCATTCCCGTACAAATTCCTTGCTGAGTTGCTTTTGTTTCTCGCCTTTTTCCTGTCGATCGGCGAATCCGTCCGCATAAAAGTATCGGGAACTGTCGGGGGTATGCACTTCATCCATCAATGTGATCGACCCATTGAGCAGCCCAAATTCATACTTGGTGTCGGCCAGGATGAGTCCACGCGCAGCCGCCAATGCTTTGCCTTTTTCAAAAAGTGCCAGCGCGTATTGGCAAAGTTGATCCCATTGTTCCGGGGTGGCCAGCTGGCGGGTCAGGATTTCAGCTGCAGAGATGTCTTCATCATGTCCCACACTTGCTTTGGTGGTGGGTGTAATGATGGGGTTGGGGAAAAAGTCGTTTTCTTTTAGTCCCTCCGGCATGTCCACACCGCAAAGCGTTCGTTGCCCGCTTTTATAGGTTCGCCAGGCGTGGCCGGTCAGATTTCCCCGAACGACCATTTCGATGGGGAAGGGCTGGCATTTATGGCCAATGGAAACCTGAGGGGCTGGAGACTCGATCAGCCAGTTGGGGCAAACGGATCGGGTTTGTTCCAGCATATAAGCAGCTATCTGATTGAGAACCTGACCTTTAAAGGGGATCGGCCGCGGCAGGATGACATCAAAGGCGGAGATCCGGTCGCTGGCGATCATAACCAACAGTTGATCTTGGAGGGTATATACATCCCTGACTTTGCCTTGGTAAAAGGATGTTTGTCCGGTTAATTGTATGGGGTTCATTTCACCGAAGATAAATGTGGGCTGAAATGCACCCAATCGATTGGGAGTCAAGATTTCAACATCTTCTCCTTTTGGGTCAAAATAAAATTTCCCCAATCCCCTCACAATTCCTAATTTTCCCCCAAATTTCAAAAACCAAAACTCCCGTTTTATGAGAATGAGCTACCGTCATTTAGCTTCATTGGTCTTTGCGGTATTTTTTACTGTTCTGGCTTATGCTCAGGCAGTTACCGTAACTGGAACCGTGCGCAACAGTTCCTCCAAAGAAGTTGTACCGGCTGTTTCTGTGTCCGTGAAAGGAACCAGTCAGGGTACTTACACCAATTCCGATGGGGGCTTTAGCCTGAAAGTGGCCAAATTGCCCGTTACATTGGTGTTCAGTTCGATCGGTTTCGAGGATCAAGAGGTGACTGTGACCAGTGCCGCTAGTCCGGTCAGCGTAGACTTTAAAGCCAGCACGAAATTGGGTCAGGAAGTAGTGGTAGCTGCCACCCGTACGGCCACCCGAATTCTTGAATCACCTGTTACCGTTGAGCGTCTCAGCAACACTGCCTTGCGTGCCGTTGCTGCCCCCAACTATTATGAGGCCATCGGTAACCTCAAAGGCGTGGATGTGCATACAGCTAGTTTGACCTTCCGTACGATCACCACCCGTGGTTTCGTGAGCAGCGGAAATACGCGTCTGAATCAGTTGATCGATGGTATGGACAACCAGGCTCCCGGTTTGAACTTCGCCGTGGGCAGTGTGG
>JBDKIP010000021.1:0-4054 GCA_039797015.1 Bacteroidota bacterium | reverse complement strand
CCGGTACCAAATGCCCACCAACCTCTCCAATTAAATGGCAAGTAAGCGGGATTATAGTCGATGGCAGCGGCGGGCCCCAACCAAAGATCCCAATCCAATTCTGCTGGCACCTCGAACTTGCCGGTTGGCGTGGGAATCCCTTGTGGCCAAACGGGTCGGTTGGTCCACGCATGCGCCTCAGTCACTTCTCCGATCAAGCCTGCATCGTACATCTCTTTGGCTTTCCTTACGCCATCACCGGATCCACCTTGGTTCCCCATTTGTGTTACGACCTTGTATCGCTTGGCCGCTTCGGTCAATTGACGGGCCTCATAAATGTTATGCGTGAGGGGTTTTTGTGTATAAACGTGCTTACCCAGTTGCATGGCGGCGAGCGTAGCCACTGCGTGCGTGTGATCGGGCGTGGAGATCGAACAGGCATCGATGTTGTTCTTTTCCTTTTCGAGCATCTCACGGAAATCTCTGTAATAGGTTGCTTTTGAATATTTTTTTCGGGCATCTTTTGCCTGACGATCGTCCACGTCACAAAGGGATACGATGTTTACGTAGGGACTTTTCGCAAACTCCATCAGATCACCAAAGCCCTTTCCACCGACGCCGATACCGGCAATGTTCAGTTTATCGCTGGGGGCAATGAAACCCCTTCCCAGTACATGTCGTGGAAGGATCAAAAAACCTCCGGCGGTGAGTGCGGATTGACGAATGAATTTTCGACGAGAAACAGCTGAACGGGGATGGGTGCTCATAAGCAATCGTTATGAGCCTAAGGTATAGAAAAACGAAAACAAATTAAGATCGGAGACCTCGTCCGGTAAAAGCAAGAGGCAAAAGTGAGGCAGCGCCCTGAACCAGGTGCACAGCGCCCTCCATTCCTGAAAGGATCAATCGCATGGGGTGTTCGAAGCGTCCTTCATGCTCCAATAATGCCTGACGACACATCCCGCAAGGATAAAGTGGAACATGGCTGGATCTGTCTTTTGGATGATAGCTGATGGCGATGGTCTCGATGGGATCGTTCGGAAAGCGGACGGCTGCATGCCCGAGCAACACCCGCTCCGCACAAGTACCAACCGGGTAGGAAGCATTTTCCTGATTGGTACCGGTCACAATGGCTCCGGAACGCAAACGTGCCGCTGCCCCGACCCAAAAATTGGAATAGGGCGCGTACGCCAGTTCCGTTACGTTGCGGGCTTCCTGTAACAATTGACGATCGTTCTCCGTGAGAGACGAATCATCTGGCCACTCTTCGTAAGTGAAAGTTAATTGGTGGATCACCTGAACAAGTTAGACAATTTATCGCACGAAACGGAAAAGTCGGTTCCAGCGGGGACCATTCTCCCAGCTGAACCAGATCAAGGACGCTTTACCAACGATGCGGTCTTCCGGAACAAATCCCCAAAAGCGAGAGTCTTGAGAACCGTGTCTGTTGTCGCCCATCATCCAATAATAATTCATCTTGAATGTATAGGTGGTGACCGGTTGGCCATTCAGTAAAAAGCGATCTCCCTCCCGTCTGAAGTCATTTTTTTCATATACCCGGATCGCACGCTCGTACAGCGAATAATTATCGGCGGTCAATGTTAGGGTCGCTCCCTTCGCAGGCACCCAGATGGGACCAAAATAATCCAGCGTCCATCGATGCGATTCATCGTAGGGGAAAATTCGATTGGCCCAATTGGTCAGATCGAGTGAATCGGGATGCAATACATCCGGCTGAATGCTTTTCACCAGCCCATTGTCGATCATCTTCTGAACCGATTGAGCTGGAAGATTCCGAACGTAATATTGATCGACCTGTATGGGCAATACTTCATTTAAGAAATCGACACCGTACTCAGATTTCATGATGTCGGGATCCAGCATCTGTCCGTTCGTCGTCAGAAAATAATTCATCACCGAATGAGGCGGCGGGGTTTGTTTTTTCCCATCGATGTAAATGTCTCCTGCTCGAATCTCAAGCGTATCGCCGGCTATGGCTACACAACGCTTGATGTAATTATCCGTTTTATCCGCCGTATGCACCGCCAGTGGCAAGGTATCGGCATTCGCTAAAATGATTCGCCGACCGGCATCCACATCCCCGTTTCCGTATTCGCGGCAAAGGGCTTGAAACTCCCGAAAGGATTGATAACCGGGTCGGTTCACTACGGTATCGCCCGCGGGAAAATTAAAAACGACGGCATCCAATCGCTCCACGGGAGAGGCAAACCACCGGATGTAAGGGAACTGCACATCAGAGATGTAGGATTTTTTGCTGGATCCAAAAGGAAGATAGTTGTGTACAAACGGAACAGACAAAGGCGTATTGGGAATGCGCGGACCGTAACTGAATTTGCTGACGAACAGAAAATCATTCACGAGCAAACTTTTCTCCATGGAACCCGAAGGGATCGTATACGCTTCGAATACAAATGTGCGAATGAGCGTGGCTGCGACGATGGCAAAAATGGCAGCGTCATACCACTCCCTCCATCCTTGTTTTAGATGTTTCTTTACGCCATCCGGACCAATGAAAGAAGGTTTTTTCTGATATCCAAGCCAAGGGAAATAGATCGGTGCAAACAAGCTGGCGCCGATGTGATCCAACACGGAAAAACGTCCAAACACCTTCGCGCATTCAATGTAAATGCCCGGGGTGATGAACCAACCGATCACTGGGATCAATTGCCAGAAAACCCAATGTTTGGGTCTGCCGGTCAATCCTTGTATCAACCAGGTATTGTAAAAGGGAACATAGGCCTTCCATGCGGGCAATCCGGCTTTTTTGAACAATTGAGCGATGCCGGGAGCCGGCAATAAAAGAAGTAAAAGACTGATCAGGTAAACGGTCAGAAAATGATTTACGGGCATCGGTCAAATTTGGTTCAAATCTACCGGAATTTAAGCCAGTGCTGAACAGCTCCTTGTTAATAATGGCCTTATTTGACCTGATACATCACTTCCTTCACCAAGCGAACGGTACGGTTCACATCTGGCAGTGCGGCCGCTACCAGGTTGGGGGCGTAATGCAACGGAGCATCCGCAGCGGTGATGCGACGGATCGGGGCATCCAAATAGTCGAAGCCCTCTTTTTGTATGCGATAAGTAATTTCAGAAGAAATTGACGCGAATGGCCACTGTTCTTCCACGATCACCAGGCGATTGGTTTTCTTGACACTTTCGAGGATCGTCATCCAGTCCAGCGGGCGGATGGTCCGAAGATCAATGACCTCCGCACTGATGCCTTCCTTCTCCAGTTCGGCGGCAGCACCCAGGGCCACTTTCATCATTTTATTGAATGATACAATGGTCACGTCTCTTCCGGCACGTTTCACATCCGCTTTCCCCAACTCAATGTAATATTCATCTGCAGGTACCTCGCATTTGTCACCATACATCTGCTCACTTTCCATGAACACCACGGGGTCTTCTTCAAACCGGATGGCTTGCTTGAGGAGTCCCTTCGCATCGTATCCGTTGCTGGGAGAAACGACTTTGAGTCCGGGTATGTTGGCGTACAACGATTCGAATGCAGTAGAGTGCTGGGCACCCAATTGTCCGGCAGAGCCGTTTGGTCCACGAAAAACGATGGGACACGTGATCTGTCCGCCACTCATGGCCAGCATTTTGGAGGCGGTGTTCAGGATCTGATCAAGTGCCAGCACGGCGAAATTCCAGGTCATGAACTCCACTACCGGGCGGAGACCATTCTGTGCAGCCCCTACCCCAATAGCCGCAAAACCCAGTTCTGCGATGGGGGTGTCGATGACGCGCTTGGGACCAAATTCGTCGAGCATGCCCTGGCTGACCTTGTAGGCACCGTTGTATTCAGCCACTTCCTCTCCCATCAGAAATACACGCTCATCACGGCGCATTTCTTCATTGAGGGCTTCCCGAAGGGCTTCACGAAAGGCAATGGATCTGGACATGGTCAGGATTTTGGGTGGGCAAATTTACTGTCTGAACGGGATAAATCCTAACGCACGGGACGCTTCTTGAACATTGTATTTATCCCGATACAACCGCCTCCTCTCCATACATCTGCCCTTTGAACTTTAGTGACGGAGACGGAATG
>JBDKIP010000020.1:0-5864 GCA_039797015.1 Bacteroidota bacterium | reverse complement strand
GACAGGAAGATCGAGATCAGTTGGAAACTCTATTCGAACAATTGCTGGAAAAAAGACAGCAGTTGGCCGCCAATGCCGGATATGCCGATTACCGAGCGTATCGGTTCACAGAACTGGGACGATTCGACTATACACCACAGGACTGCGAACTTTTTCATCAAGCCGTTCGAGAACAGGTGATGCCGATCGTCAACGAATTGCTGGAACGAAAAAGAGTTCAATTAGGTGTCGATCGCCTGAGGCCTTGGGACCTTGAGGCGGAACCGGTCGGCATCAAACCCCTTCGTCCTTTTGATAAAGGAGAGGAGCTGATCGAAAAAACGATCGACTGTCTGGAAAAATTAGACCCGTTTTTCAGTGGTTGTATCTCCACCATGCGCGACATGGGTCGCCTCGATGTAGATAGCCGAAAAGGGAAAGCACCCGGTGGATATAATTGTCCTCTTGCGGAGACCGGCGCCCCCTTCATCTTCATGAATGCGGCTGGCACCATGGATGATGTAACGACGATGGTGCATGAAAGCGGCCATGCTGTTCATTCCTTTCTATGTCATCCACTTGAATTGAACGGGTTCAAGGAATACCCCACCGAGATCGCTGAAGTGGCAAGCATGAGCATGGAATTGTTCACGATGGACCATTGGTCTGTTTTCTTCCCCATTCCCGAAGAACTAAGGCGAGCCAAGCAACAACAATTGGAAAGGGTCATCATCCTGTTTCCCTGGATTGCCACGATTGACGAATTCCAGCATTGGATGTATTTGAATCCGGGCCACACCCGCGCCGAACGAGAAACCGCCTGGATGCGCATTCTGGATTCATATACCTCGCCGGTTCTCGACATCAGCGGTACCGAATCATACCGAGCGTTCCTCTGGCAACGACAATTGCATTTGTACGAAGTGCCCTTTTACTACATTGAATATGGAATCGCTCAATTAGGAGCCATTGGCATGTGGCAACAGTATCAGGAAGATCCGTCCGCGGCCCTTCACCATTACAGAAAAGCCTTGAGTGCGGGGGGTACGCGTACCCTTCCTGAATTGTTTGAGTTGGCGGGATTGAAATTCGATCTTTCACCAAATTACATAGGTGAATTGATGCGGTTTGTAAAAACCGAGCTGGATAAGATCGGTCACTGACAGGACAAACAAACGCCCGACACCACCATTTCCACTTGATTGATCGTATAGCCCTTTGGCAATTTGACGGATGGGGTAGCCACTTCATCCAGGCAATACGTATTGTCACAGGTCTTGCAAACAAAATGTATGTGATGATCGTGATGATGACCTGAGGCACATTCATCCTTGCAGAGCGCATAGCGTATGCTGTTGTCCTTCGTGGGAATGGAATGGATCAATCCCTTGTCCACAAAAGCCTGTAGTGTTCGATAGATTGTAACCCGGTCGTAACTGTCCCCTAGTTTTTTCTCAATGTCTGCATGCGCGAGGGCACCTTTCTGTTTCAGAAACAAAAGCAGAATGTCTTTACGACCATCCGTTACACTGAGCGAGTGGACCTTTAAGAGAGAAATGACTTCTTGTTGGCGGGCGGCGGACATGCTATTGCTTTTTCAGCGGAGGATTCTTCAGCAAATTACGGGCAGATTCGATCAATTCATTCACCTCGGAAGGTTTTAGTCCGTCGATCACCTTTCTGACGTCACCGTTTTGATCCACCAATGCCCAGAACTGCGTATGCAGAAAATCATCTTCGATGTTGGCTGGATTGTTGGCTGGGTCGTCGATCGTATAACTCACCCGCGCCGCGGTATATAAACTATCCTTTCTTCCCGTAACAAAAATCCAACGCTTCGTATCCACCTGCATCGAATCGCTGTACTTCTTCAGCTGCGGTATCGAATCCGTCTCCGGGTCACAGGTATGAGAAAGGATCTTAAAGTTGGGTTCGCCTTTAAACGCATCATATACGATGCGCATGTTGTTGTTCATGCGGGGACAAATGCCTTTGCAGGTAGTAAAGAAAAATTCAGCTACATACACCTGTCCGGCAACATCGCGTTCGGTAACCGGTTGACCATCCTGATTTGTGAACCGAAAGGGGCGCACAAAACTGACCGGGCTCACCTTCGGCTCAGAAAAACCGGGAATCAACTGGGTAAGCAGAAAATAAAACAGGCCGATCAGCGCCCCAAAGAACCCGAGATATATCCAGCCTTTTTTGGTCATAACGTTGGCAAAGTTATCGATTCGCGTGAGTTGTTTTGCAACCGTGTTGCTTTTTTGTATTTTCGTTGGGTGTTCGGAAAGATCAATTGGGATGCTTGGGGGATCGGGGCCTCGCTGGCTTGTGCCATTCATTGTGCCTTGTTGCCACTGTTTTTCACCTCCTTGCCGCTGTTTGGAGTAAACATCATACACAACCTTTGGTTTGAAGTCGGCATGATCTCTTTTTCACTCGGAATCGGCACCTACTCGCTTTGGCACGGATACAAAAAGCATCACCACAGCGTTCAACCCCTGCTCCTTTTTTACATCGGATCGGCCTTTCTCATCACAAAACAGTTTTTCATCCGATACGAAACCTGGCTCCTGGCGCCGGCAGTCATCTTGATCGTAATCGCTCATGTTCGCAATTATCGCTCCTGCCGGATTCACGATCATGCACATGCGGAGGACTGCGATCATTAGAAAAGATGGGAGATGGAAGATGGAAGTTGGGGTAGAAAGTTTACAGTTGAAATGAATAGATTGGTTAAACATTAAACCCTATTCTCTAAACATATGAAAAAAGCATCCTTCCTCTTTTTACTATTCGCATTGGTCGCGCTCAAATCAGTCGGTCAAGAGGCAGAGATCCGTGCGCTGTTGCAAAAACAAACCGAAGCGTGGAATCGGGGAGACATTGAGGGATTCATGGAAGGATATTGGAAAAATGACTCCCTGATGTTCATCGGAAAATCAGGCATCACGTATGGCTGGCAACAGACATTGGATAATTATAAAAGGGGTTATCCGGATAAAACAGCGATGGGGCAGTTGACCTTTACCCTCATCGAAATGAAATCTCTTTCTAAAAAGTATTTCTCTGTAGTTGGAAAATGGCACCTTAAGCGAACGATTGGAGACATCGGAGGACATTATACGCTCCTAATGAAAAAGATCAAGGGGAAATGGGTGGTGGTAAGTGACCATAGCAGCTAGGCGAAGGAAGATGGGAGATGGAGGTTTGACTTACTCTCAATTACCTCAACCTACGCAACCTGGCCAAGTAGCGTATCAACATAAACAACGCAGCTGCCACACTTACATAGTAGATCATACACACCCAAAGGGGAAAACGTTCCGGAAAGGCAAGTCCGATGTAGAAGCCGAAAGTAGCGGCGGCGATCATCCAGATCAGCGTCCACGCAAGGGCGTTGATGATGCGGACAAAAAAACGACTTATCTGTGGATCCCAGCCTTGCTCCATGATGGGAAGATAACATAGATCACATGCAAAGGTTTGAAAAGGATCAATTCACGATCCTCAGCTTCGCATATTGCAACATGATCTTTTTTTCTCCGTTGTGCTCAAACTGCACCGTGGCGATCGGATTGTGTGCCGATCCCTCCATCTTGGTCACCTCCCCAAAGCCAAATTTCTGATGCTCGACGCGCTGACCCACTTGCAGGTCGGAGGTATCACTGGCCTGAAAATCAGCAGAAGGGGTATGTGCTACCGTTTTCGGAGCGGATGGCTTGACCGGCTTCCAGCTGGATGTATCGGCCGTTGATTTTTCCTGATAATAGGATTTGGATTGTGTTTGTGGTCGGCTTGATTCACCATCATCAGATGTTTTCCAACCGCGCATGCGCTGGTTGGCCGCAGCACCTCCCCAACGGGTACCGGGCGCAGCGGAATGACCGACAGAAGATCGCTCAACTTTTTCAGTCGGCAGCTCATCCAAAAAACGGCTTGGGTCGTTGTGGACCAATTGTCCAAAACGATAGCGCGTATTCGCATAGCTGATCCACAAACGTTCTTTGGCGCGGGTGATCACCACATAAAACAAACGGCGCTCTTCCTCCAACTCTTCGCGCGTGTTGATCGCCATCGCATTGGGAAACAACAATTCCTCCAACCCCACTGCAAATACACCGCGAAACTCAAGACCCTTCGCAGCGTGGATGGTCATCATCTTAATGGTGTCTGCGTCTGCATCGCCGGCATCCGCATCGGTCAGCAATGTGATCTGTTGTAAATAGGCACCCAGACTTTTATCAACCAGCTCGCCATCTTCATTGTCGGGACTCTCTGTCCACTCTTTGATGGAGTTCAACAACTCCTGGATGTTCTCATATCGCTGCACGCCTTCCGTACTCTTGTCGTTGAAAAGTTCTTTGACCAGGTTGGTCTGTTTTCCCACATGAAAGGCCAGATCATAGGCATTGCTGTTGATCAGCATGCTTTGAAAACTTCGGATCATCGTCACAAAATCTTCCAACGCCGTCAGCGTACCGGCGCGGAATCCATGATCACGCGCTTGCTGCAGAACCTCCCAAACAGAAGAGTTGGAGGTGTTCGCCACTAAGATCAGTTTGTCAAGCGTGGTCTTTCCGATGCCCCTGACCGGATAGTTGATGATCCGTTTCAGCGCCTCTTCATCTTTTGGATTGACCGTCAACCGCAAATAGGCCACCAGATCTTTTATTTCTTTTCGTTGATAGAAGCTGACGCCCCCATAGATCGTATACGGCAAGCCCATTCGGCGCAACGCTTCTTCAAATGCGCGGCTTTGTGCATTGGTGCGGTAGAGGATGGCAAAGTCCTTGTTCTGATAATGCTGACGAAGCTTGAACTCCTGTATGGTATCGGCTATGAATTTTCCTTCGTCGTTGTCGGTCATCGTGCGAACCAAGCGGATCATTTCGCCGGGAGCATTGTCGGTGAACAGCGATTTTTCGATCTGTCCTTTGTTCTGGCGGATCACCTCATTCGCTACATCCAAAATGTTGCGGGCACTACGGTAATTCTGTTCCAGTTTCACCACTTTCACCTGATCATAGTCTTTCTGGAACTGAAGGATGTTCTGAATCGTTGCCCCCCGAAAACTATAGATGCTTTGTGCGTCATCGCCCACCACGCAAACATTCTCGTGCATGGCGCCGAGCAATTTAATGATCTCGTATTGAGAGGGGTTCGTATCCTGATATTCATCGATCAGGATGTATTTGAATTTGTGTTGATACCTCGACAAACACTCGGGCACCATTCGAAGCAATTCATAAAACTTCAACAACAGATCATCAAAGTCCATCGCGCCGTTTTTAAAACAACGCTTGGCATATCGTTCGAAAATTTCGGCGATCATGGGACGATTCGCCCGCAGGTCTTCTTGTTGTAAGCCGAAATCGTTTCGGTATTCGGCCGGACCAATCAGTGCGTTCTTGGCAGACGATATTCGATTGTATACGGTAGAGGGCTTGTATTGTTTGTCGTCCAGGTTCAACTCCTGCAATACCGACTTGATCACACTTTTGGCATCGTCGGTGTCATAGATGGTAAAGTGTTTAGGATATCCGATTCGATCTGCCTCGAAGCGAAGAATGCGGGCAAACACCGAGTGGAACGTGCCGATGTATAAGTTTCTTGCTTCGCCGGAACCAAGAATGTGTTCCACCCGCTCTTTCATCTCACGGGCAGCTTTATTAGTAAAGGTCAGTGCAAGGATGTTGAAGGCATCCACCTTGTGTTCCGCCATCAGGTGAATGATGCGTGTGGTGAGTACGCGTGTTTTTCCGCTCCCGGCACCCGCCACGATCATGATGGGTCCATCCTTATGCAACACCGCTTCCCGCTGTCGCTCGTTCAATCCGTTCAAGTATGCCGACATAAGTCGCAAGTTACTGTGAAATGGG
>JBDKIP010000019.1:0-16125 GCA_039797015.1 Bacteroidota bacterium | reverse complement strand
ATGACAGAGCAAATCGTGCACGAACTGCAAGACAGATCCATCTCGATCATCAGCGGTCTCGCCACAGGGGTGGACGCGATCGCGCACCGAGCAGCCCTCAACCATCGACTGTCAACGATTGGCGTATTGGCGCATGGATTGGATCGCATATACCCGCATCACCACCGCAAGCTGGCAAATGAAATGGAAGCTGCTGGCGGACTCCTCACTGAATTCATGCAGGGCACAGAACCGGATCGCTATCATTTTCCCGCCCGAAACCGAATCGTGGCCGGCATCACCGACGCCACCCTGGTGATCGAGTCAGGTGAAAAAGGCGGAAGCCTCATCACCGCTTCATTGGCCAACCAATACAACCGTGATGTGTTCGCATTGCCGGGCAGAACTACGGATGAACGAAGCATCGGTTGTTTGCAACTGATCCAACATCACCAAGCGGAGATCTTTACCTCCACCCATAAAATGTTGGAACATCTGGGCTGGAGCGACGATCGCCCGAATAAAAAAATCGTTCACCCCAGTCTGTTTCCGGAATTGTCTTCCACCGAAAAGCAGATCCTCGCGTGCATTCAAAAAGAGGCGCTGCATCAGGACCATATCGGATGGACGCTGCAATTGCCGGCATCCTCCCTGAACAGCCTCCTGTTGCAGCTCGAAATGAAAGGGCTCGTAGTATCTTTGCCGGGCAAAAAATTCCGATCCGTCCATTGAAAACTCAATCTTCAAAATCACCCCTACGTACTTGGCTGAACTGGATGTTGATCGGTGCTCTTTTTCTTCCCGGTTCTGCTTGGACACAGGCCTGCACCACACTCGGACAAACACCCGCCACCGCATTCCCCGTCTGCGGAACCACCACCTTCACGCAAGCCAGTGTTCCGCTCTGCGCCACCAACAGTTTATTCGTACCCGGCTGCTCGGGAACCGGTGCGAATTATGAAAACCGCAACCCATTTTTCTATCGCTTCACTTGTTATGTTTCGGGCTCCCTCGGCTTTGTGATCAATCCGCTGGCTGCCAATGAGGATTATGACTGGCAGCTCTACGACATCACCGGTCGGAACCCCAATGATATTTTTACGGTGAACAGCTTGGTCGTCACCGGAAACTGGGCCGGCACATACGGTGCAACCGGTGCATCCGCTTCCGGCATCAATGGCATTCAATGCGGATCCGATCCGGCAGCCAACGCACCCACTTTTGCCGCCATGCCCAACCTCATTCAGGGAAGGGAGTATCTGCTGATGATCAGCCACTTTACCAATTCGCAAAGTGGTTATACGTTGGCCTTCACCGGTGGAACGGCCGTGATCACCGACCCCACCGTACCTCATCTGCTCAATGCAAAGGCCGACTGCGATGGCACCAAGATCCGCGTCAAATTGAACAAAAAATTGAGCTGCCGAAGTTTGACCGTGAATGGATCTGAGTTTCGGATACAGCCCGCGGTGCAAACGGTGATCTCTGCACAACCCGACTCCTGCAGCTTCGCCTTCGACTTTGATGAAGTTGAGCTCACCCTCAGCGGTGCCTTGCCCAATGGGAATTACCAATTGATCGTACAAAACGGAGGCGACGGAAATACGTTGGTGGACAATTGTGGCCGCAGCATTCCGGTGAATGAGCAGGTGCCCTTCACCTATCAGGCACCCCAACCGATCTTTGCCGACTCCATTGCTAAACCCGCTTGCCGAACGGACTCGATCCGTGTTTATTTTCCGAAGCGGATCAACTGCAGCAGCATCGCACCGAATGGATCGGATTTTTTGGTAAGCGGACCAACACCCGTGACCGTCACAGCCGCCGCAGGCAATTGTGTACAGGGTAAAACCGAATACGTGGTGGTGCGATTCGCATCCCCCATCTATACCAATGGCACCTACAACCTAACGCTTCGACCAGGCAGTGACGGATCCGTGCTCATCGATGAATGCGGACAAGAAACACCCAACCAACAATTGAATTTTACCACGGCCGATACCGTCAATGCCGATTTCACGTACACCGAACGATTGGGTTGTCAGCGCGACACGCTGCAGTTCTTTCACAACGGCGCGAACCAAGTGAACCAATGGAGTTGGGTGATCAATGGGACAACATCCGGCAACCAACAACAATACACGCATATTTTTCCTGCCACCAGTCAAAACACCGTGCTGCTGTCTGTAAGCAATGGAACCTGCATTGACACCAGCACACAACGGATCGTGCTTAACAACGAAGTCAAAGCATCTTTTGAGATGCCTCCTGTGATCTGTCCGGAAGACCCATTGATCTTTACCAACACGTCGGCCGGTACCGTCACTTCCTGGAGATGGCAGTTCGATGTATTGGGAAGCAGTGTATTGAAAGATCCACCCCCTTTTCAATGGCCGAATAACGGACGTGAATCCTTTTACACCGTTAAATTGGCTGCCTTCAATTCGATCCTGAATTGCAGCGACAGCATTCGCAAAACATTGAGGGTATTGAATTTTTGCCGGATTGAAGTTCCCACTGGATTCACGCCGAACAATGACGGATTGAACGATCGATTTGGTCCATACAACGCCCTCAAAGCCGATAACTATCAATTTCAGGTATTCAATCGTTGGGGGCAACGTCTTTTTCATTCTCGCAACTGGCAAGAAAAATGGGATGGCCGGTGGAATGGCCGCGAGCAACCGGGTGGCGTATATGTCTGGATGCTTACCTACAACATCCCCGGCACGGGAGAGCTCGTCTCACGAAAGGGCACCGTTACCCTGATTCGGTAGGTTTTGGAAGTTTGGGCAGCGGTTTGATATCTTTGCCCATGGCAAGCAAAAAATCTCCCCGCATTTTATCGGAAAAAATTGCACTCGAGGGACTCACCTTCGACGATGTATTGTTGATGCCCGGATACAGTGAAGTACTCCCCAAAGAGGTCGACATCCGCAGCCGACTCACACCCAACATCACCTTGAACATTCCGTTGCTCTCAGCAGCCATGGATACCGTAACGGAAGCGGCATTGGCCACTGCCCTTGCCAGAGAGGGAGGCATTGGCATTCTGCACAAGAACATGTCCATCGAAAGACAAGCCGAGCAGGTGCGCAAGGTGAAACGCAGCGAGAGCGGACTGATCATTGATCCCGTTACCCTGGAAGCAAATGCCACGATCGGTGATGCGCTACGGCTCATGAGAGAAAACAGGATCGGCGGCATTCCCATCATCGACAAGCAGGGAAAATTGGTGGGCATCCTCACCAACCGCGATCTCCGATTCGAAGAGGATATGCAAAGAAAGGTGAGTGAAGTGATGACGAAAGAAAATCTGTTCACCGCACCGGAAGGAACGGATCTTCGAAAAGCAGAACAACTCTTCAAGAAGACCAAGGTTGAAAAATTACCCATCGTCAATAAGCAAGGAAAACTGGTGGGACTCTTCACCTACAGCGATATCCTAAAATTGAAAAGCCACCCCAACGCCGTGAAAGATGCATTTGGCAGATTGTTGGTGGGTGCGGGTGTGGGCATCACAAAAGATATTTTGGATCGTGTAGCCGCCTTGCAACAAGTGGGTGTGGATGTGATCGCACTGGACAGTGCACACGGACACAGCCGCGGTGTGATCGAGGCCCTTAAAAATGTCAAGAAGAATTTCAAGAAGATTGAAGTCATCGCCGGAAATGTTGGAACCGCTGCAGGTGCCAAAGCACTGGCCGCTGCTGGGGCAGATGCAGTCAAGGTTGGGATTGGTCCGGGTTCCATTTGCACCACCCGCATCGTAGCCGGAGCCGGTATGCCGCAGATGACAGCCGTGATGGAAGCCGCGTCAGCTTTGAAAGGATCAAAAACAACCATCATTGCCGATGGAGGCATTCGATACACGGGTGACATGGTGAAAGCCATTGCCGCCGGTGCCAATGCCGTCATGATGGGCAGCATCTTTGCCGGCACGGAAGAAAGTCCGGGCGAAACCATCATTTACGAAGGAAGAAAATTCAAAGAGTACCGGGGCATGGGCTCATTGGGTGCCATGGCCACCGGCAGCAGCGATCGTTATTTTCAGGACGGCGAGTCGGATGCAAAGAAATATGTACCGGAAGGAATTGAAGGACGCGTTGCCTATAAAGGAATGTTGCGTGAGGTCGTTTATCAATTCGTAGGCGGATTACGGGCGGGCATGGGTTACTGTGGCGCGAAGAACATCCCTTCTTTGCAACAAGCATCCTTTGTGAAGATCACCAACGCCGGCATGCGCGAAAGCCATGCACACGACGTAGACATTACCAAAGAAGCGCCGAACTATAGCCGTCGTTAATCGACTGCATAGTCGATGCGGATGGTGATGGAGGCTGTCTTGTTTTTGGAGCTGGTATTGAATACGCCTCCGTAGGAATAGTCCTCGTTGCTGTTTTGTCCCGTGATCTGAAACACACCCATGGTTGCTTTTTTGATCTTGCCCAGATCGCTGCCGGAATTTTTGGCGATGGTTTCTCCTCTGTCTTTTGCATCGGCACTTGCTTTTGCCAAGAGGTCGATCTTCAATTCGGAGAGTTTGGAATAGTAATAGGAAGGATCTGCGGAGCTGAATTCAATGCCCGACTCGATCAATTCGGTCGCCTCTCGGGAAATCTTTTCTACCCGCTCAATGTCTCTCGAATCAACAGTCACGCTTTGTGACAATTTGTATCCAGTGAAATCTGTTCCCAGTGTCCGCCCCTCCCCATCGTAGCGCGTGTTGAATTCTTTTTCGATGCCTACCGAGGAAAAAACCACCTCTGACTCTTTCACACCCTTACCGATCAAGTATTGACGGATCACTTGTTCATCTGCTTTCAAAAGCGCATAGGCCGACTTTAATTCCAACATTTTTCTGCTGTACGTACCGCTCCAAACGATCTGGTCGCTGACAAAATCCCGTTCGGCTAGTCCGGTTACCGTGATGGTTTCCTGGGCTTGATACTTGTATTTGTATGCGCCTGCGAGGATCAATACGCCGATCAAGGCCGTTAAACTGATGATGCCGGTCTTCAGGTACGCTTGCATTTGAATTTATTTTAAGATAAATCTACCCCCCTTGCATGAAACGGGAATGTTAATTTCGCTAAAATTCACCCCGACGCCAAATCAACTGATTTGAATCGCCTCCTTCCTCTTTTGCTTGCGCTTTTGGGCGGCACCTTGTTGTCGATCGCCTGGCCACCCCTGCCGTTCACCCCCTTGCTGTTTGTTGCGTGGCTACCGCTGCTGATTCTGGAAAACAGCCAACAACGCAATTGGAAATTCATTGGACTCACCTATCTGCACATGCTCCTATGGAATGGACTCACCACTTGGTGGATCTGGCATGCCAGTGTACCGGGGGCGGTATCGGCCATTGCCGCGAATAGCCTGCTGATGTGTTTGCCCTGGGTGGGCTATCGGTTCATCAAACGAAAAAAAGGAGTGATCATAGGCGGTTTATCCCTCTTGGCCGGATGGATGACCTTCGAATACATCCATTTGCAAGACTGGGGACTTAGTTGGCCCTGGCTCACCTTGGGAAACGGGTTGGCCACACAACCCCGGTGGATTCAGTGGTACGAATACACCGGTACCAGTGGAGGTACCGCCTGGATCTTGCTCGTTAACATCCTGCTCTATTTCCACTGGAATCAATACAGAAACGAGGGCGTTGCAAAAAAATACCCATACCGGTGGATCGCCTTGGTCGTACTCGCCTTGCCGATCGGTATTTCCAACTGGATCGGATCATCCAGATCTGACGCATCGTCGGATATGTTGATGAAAGAAGTTGCCATTCTGCAACCGAACGTAGATCCGTACGAAAAGGTCAGTTCGTATGCTTCGTTCGATCTGCAATTGCAGGACCTGATTCGTCAAAGCGAAACCAACATTACCGACACAACATCTTTGCTCATCTGGCCCGAAACCGCGCTGTATCGGATGGGAGGCATCGGCGAGCGGGAATTAAAGGACAGAAACCCGAGATTTGATTCCATCTGGGCGTTCTTAAAAAGACATCCCCAGCTGACTTTATTCACTGGCGTAGAGAGCTATGGCATCACCACAGAAAAAACTACCAACAGCATTCCGGCGCCGGATTGGTTGTTATTGCCCGGACAAAAAGGACCGCTGTACATAGAATCATACAATGGGGCGGCCTTGTTGGATTCGGGTGGTACCGCTCAATTCTATCACAAATCCAAACTAGTGCCAGGCGTAGAAACCTTGCCCGGCTTTCTGCAGATCCTTTCCGCATGGTTCGAAGAATTTGGAGGCACCTCGGGAGGATATACACCGCAGACGGATCGAACGGTTCTTACCGCCCGGAATGGATTCAAGCTGGCGCCGGCCATCTGTTATGAAAGCATCTACGGCGAACATTTGAGCAGCTATTTTCAAAAAGAGGCCAATTTGCTGACCATCGTCACCAATGATGGCTGGTGGCGCAACACGCCCGGCCACAAACAGCATGCCCTCTATGCCGCTTTGCGAGCCATCGAAACGCGCCGATGGGTGGCCAGGAGCGCCAATACCGGGATCAGCGGCTTCATCAGCCCGAAAGGAGAATGGATCAATCCGCAACCCTATGATACAAAGGCCTGCATCCGTCAGTCCATTCCCGTACTGAACACTACACCGACCTTTTTTGTTAAATATGGCGACATACTATCCAAATTGGCCATGACGTTTTACGTGGGAGTATGGATCTGGTCATTGACCTCCCGCAGACGCGCGTAATGTCATAATTTTACGGACCGGAATTTATCCAACTTGTCGTCGGACATCCGGAAAGGACCTATGAAAAAAATTCTGCTAACCCTCCTTCTCTCGTTTTGCCTGATGCTGGCAGAGGCTGCACACATCAAAGGAGGATTTTTTTCATACCAATACTTGGGCCCCGGACAAGGCACCAATCTTCGGTACCGCGTAACCCTGACGGTTTACATGATCTGCGACCCGTCCACCGGACAACTGTCCAATCCTATCAACTTCAGCATCTTCAACGCAGCGAACAATCAATTCATTCAAAACGTCAGCGTCCCCATCACCAGCCAATACAACCTGGGAAAAGCCGCCGATGAACCCTGCATCACCGGAAATCAAAGTGGCTGCTATTACACGATCGTCGTATATGACCTGCCCGTGATCGAGTTGGGTACCAGTGCGGCCGGATACATCATTGCCTATCAGCGTTGCTGCCGAATCGCGGGCATCAACAACATACAAAATTCAGGTGCGGTTGGAAATACGTTTTCCATTCAGATCCCGGGCACCAATGTTTTTGCCGGTGCAGAAACCAACAGCAGTCCGCAATTTGCGGTCAACGATACCGCCATTGTTTGCGCCAACAACTATTTTCAATATTCCTTTCAGGCCTCCGATATCAATGGAGACAGTTTGGCCTACGAGTTATGCGATGCCATCCAAGGGGGTGATCAAACGAACAACTCACCGCCCACCGCTGCGAATCCGCCTTATGCTGCTGTACCCTATTCGTTTGCCTATTCAGGATCTTTTCCGCTCGGACCGGCCGTAACGATCAATTCCCAAACCGGATTGATCAGCGGTACTGCACCAAGCCTGACGGGCGATTACGTAGTAGCCGTCTGTGTGCGCGAATACCGCAACGGAACCTTGATCGGCATCACCCGAAAAGAATTGCACGTGAAGGTGGGTGATTGCAATCCACTCAATGCACAGCTCTCGCCAAGGCCCACCACCTGTGATGGCTTTACGGTGAATTTTTCCAATGAAACAACCAACCCCGGCAATGCGGAATTTGTTTGGTCATTCGGACAACCACAGCTGGGACCGGCAGACACATCCTTTTTGCCTTCCCCTACACACACCTATACGGATACAGGAACCTTTATCGCCAAATTAAGGGTTTCGCTCCCGGGCGGACTCTGTGCCGATACAGCCAATTTGATCGTTCGAGTATATCCGGGATTTTTTCCGGGCTTCATTGTTGCTGGCAGTTGCTATACAACTCCCTACCAATTCACAGATACTACGCGAACGCGATATGGCGTAGTGGATAGTTGGTCCTGGAATTTTGGCGATGCATCTACCTTGGCCGATACGTCACGCAATCAGAATCCGCAATGGACCTTCCCTTCTCCGGGTCCGCGCACCGCTACACTGGTCGTTACCAATTCCAAGGGATGCAAAGACACGGCACAGGTAAATTTTGTAGTATTAGACAAACCCATCCTGAATCTGCCCTTCCGCGATACGCTCATCTGTGTTCCAGATACCCTTCGATTGCAAGCGGCCGGATCCGGTACATTCAATTGGCAACCGAACGTCAACATCATCAACCCGAATACAGCCAATCCGTTGGTATACCCCTCAACCACCACCTGGTACGTGGTGAACTTAACGGAGAACGGATGTACCAACCGCGATTCGATTCGAGTGCGGGTTACACAAGGCGTGCAACTCAGCTTGAATGCGGATACCACAATTTGCAGAGGTGATGCCATTCAATTGCAAGCACTCGGAAATGCAACGGCCTATAGCTGGTCACCGCCAGGCACACTCAACAATCCGGCGATTCCCAACCCGATCGCCACGCCCACAGCTCCGCTCACAACTTACCAGTTGATTGGCAGCATTGGCACCTGTCGCGATGTGCAGACCGTTACAATTCGAACGGTTCCGTACCCGCAAGCGAATGCAGGAAACGACCTGACGCTTTGTTTCAATACTTCGGGACAATTGCAGGGGCAAATCGTCGGAAGCTCTTTCCAATGGAGTCCGACGGCGTATTTGAACAACCCCACATCGCTGAACCCCATCGCCACCCCGCCACGTACCACGATGTACAAATTGTTTGTGTACGATACACAGGGATGCCCCAAACCCGGAATCGACTCCGTGCTGGTCACGGTTCAACCGCGCATACGGGCCAATGCGGGAAGAGATACCGTTGTGATCGTGGGTCAACCCCTTCAGCTAAACGGAACGGGCGGTGTGACGTATACTTGGTCGCCCCCCATCGGACTGAACAACCCCAACATCGCAAATCCGATCGGTGTGTACGGGAACAACATCGACAGCGTGCGCTATAAATTAATCGTACGTGATGCGGCCGGTTGCGCGGACTCTACCTATATGACTGTTCGGGTTTTCAGAACGCCTGCGCGCATCTTTGTGCCCACTGCCTTTACACCCAATGGCGATGGCCTCAACGACTTGGCTCGTCCGATCTCCGTTGGCATCCGGAAGATCCATTCCTTCACCATTTTCAACCGGTGGGGTGAAGTGGTATTCACAACCAACCAAGACCGACAAGGGTGGAATGGAATCTTCAAAGGACAACCACAAGGTTCGGCTGTTTTTGTGTGGACCGTAAGTGCAGAAGACTACGATGGCAACCAATATTTTGACAAGGGAACCATCACCCTGATCCGATAATACATTTTATGAATCGAACCATTTTCATCACCGGAGCCAGTGCCGGATTCGGCAAAGCCTGTGCCGAACGTTTCGCCGCCAATGGAGACCGACTCATCTTGTTGGCGCGTCGCAAAGAACGTTTGGAAGCATTGGCCGAAGAATTGCATGCGAAATTCAAAACGGCTTGTCACCTCATCGTCGCTGATGTCCGCGATCAGGAAGCAGTCACCAAAGCCATCAACCTGCTTCCCGAAGAATGGAATCAAATCGATGTGTTGATCAACAATGCGGGCCTTGCACTCGGACGAGATTTCTTTGAGGAAGCCGATCTGAGCGATTGGAACACCATGATCGACACCAACGTAAAAGGGTTGCTGTACGTTGCACAAGCGGTAGCCAAAAAAATGTCGGTCGCAAAAAAAGGCCACATCATCAACATTGGTTCTATTGCCGGAACAGAGGTGTATGAAAAGGGGAATGTGTACTGTGCCACCAAATTTGCCGTAGATGCCATCAGTAAAGCCATGCGCATCGATCTGTTGCGGCATGGCATCAAGGTAACCTCGATTCACCCTGGCGCAGCGGAGACGGAGTTTTCGTTGGTTCGCTTCAAAGGAGATGCAGATACCGCCAAACAGGTTTATCAGGGATTTACACCACTCAGCGGAGCCGATGTTGCGGAGGTTGCATGCTACGCGGCCAACTTGCCCGAGCATGTTTGCATCAACGACCTGACGCTGACCTGTACCCAGCAAGGATCCTCGATTCACTTCCGGAAAAGCTGATCGACGAAACTTCCCCTCGTAGTTTTACCATTTATTGGGTTTTACACGCATTTTTCTGTCGCATACATCGAAATCTGCCCCGCGTGGCGCTAGCTTTACGATACATCCAATCCTTCCATGAAAAATATTGCAATTGCCTTGGCAATTTCTACCCTACTGTCCAACCTCGTACACGGACAAACTTCCGTTTCAAATCCTATACGCCTGCAGGTTGACAGCCTGAAAAGCCTGTACGCAGCAGACGGATTTCAGCTGGTCAAGGAATCCCCGCTCCAAATGGAGAGTGAATATGAAATCCCCGTCGTATTGCCCCTGACCCAAGGCACCTTCTATCAATTTGTATTCATCGGCGAACCATCCTCGCGGTTGTATGAAGTGCGGATGTTTGATTGGAAAGAAAGACAAATCATCTTTCAGCAGAAACGTTGGGGCGACGTTGACGGAAACATCATTGCATTCTCCTACATCCCACCAGCCTCTGAATACCACATGATGAGACCGGTACAGGTCAATAAAAAACAAAAAAAGAATCTAACAGGATACATCATGGTCTTTAAAAAGACCAAATAAATACAGTTTAAAATCGGCATTAAGTCTTTACGGCATGAACAACAAGACCCCTTCGATTTCGGAGGGGTTTTTTATTGAGACAAGGAGATCCGAACCTGTAATCCTCCGCGCGTATTGGTGATCGGGAACGAACTGCTGATCTTAGGGATGTTGCGGTTCTGTTCAAAGTAAAGCTTGAGATTCACCCGGTTATTCAAGACATAGTCAATGGAGGGCGCTAAGCGGATCACGCGCTGGCCACCGGTACCGAATGATGTCCCCTGATCCAATTTACTGTTAGACGTGGCATCATCACGTAAGCTGAAGTCCATGCGAATGGTCACATCGTTATCGAGCTTCATTCCATTCTTACCGATCTTCAAATTTTGGAAGAATGGCAACCCTTTCTTTCGCCAGTTGAAGGCGAACGTATATTCTGTGCTCTGATTTTCGGCCAACTGGTAGTCGATCAAACTCAGACTCAATTGACGGCTCTTTCTCCACTCAAAACGCGTGCTGATCTGGTTGGTGAAGGTCATGTCCAACTCGATCAGCGGCTCAAAGGCTTCCTGAATCGTAATGTTGGGGATCAGGAAATAGGGAACAAAATTACCGGTAAGCGTATCCTGGAAAGATGGATAGCCCACGCGCAAGGGGTCTGCAAACAGCAACGCAGTATTGAAGCTGTTCATGCTGAGTGAGCTCCTGTAACCGTGACGAATGGAGAAATTCGTAAAGATCTTATCCAGCCCGGGCAATCGTGTCAACCCATTGTAGGTGAGCTTCCAGTTCGGCAACGGCAAGATGCTTGCAAAGGGATTAGAACGAAGCGTGGGGTTGTTGTTTTGAACGGACTTAATGCTCAGTGGATCTTTATCTGTGTAGGCAGCAATGAAGGCCGGGATCACAACGTCCTGCGCATAACGTCCATAGCCCTTGTAATATCCATCCGCATCCACACCGGATTGATACGGGTTGATCGATGCCAGTTTGCCGGAAATCAATCTTCGGTTCGCTTCGAATTTTTTAAAGGTCTCCGAAACCTGATTCGGATCGAAACCATCGAACAGCGTTTGGAAAGAAATGTAGCTGACGTTGAAAGATCCCATCGCATACGGATTGAGACGGGTCAACCCGGCGGAACCGGTGGTGTCTTTGTACAACTCCGAATATTGTTTGTCAAACGTCTTGTCCAGGTTCAAATCGAGGTTGAAATCGCGGAAAGGGGTAACCTGCGCCGTCAGATTCAATCGCTGGTTATACCGTTGCTGGATCATGGAGCTAACCAATGAATCACGCGACAACAAGCCTTTGGCTCCGAACCGATTGATCCAGTTCGTATCGGGCTGATATCCGAATAGATAACCAAGTCCCGGCTGACCGCTTCGGATGTTCGACCCCATCAACACCGTGCTGTCCATGTACCCAGGCAAGGTAGTTCCGAAATCCTCTGTGTATTGAATGCCCACGCGCTTCACCGACGTGGCCAGCTGTGCGATGAAACGAGGCAAGGCCCCCACCTGAGGCAAGGGTTTGGCCGATTTAGGAACACGTGGTTTTTTGATCTTGCGTTTTTTGATGCGTACGATCTTTCCTTTTTTGTTCCGGATCGTGTCGTATCGGAATTTGGGACCCTCTGCAGATTGTCCCATTTCGGAGTTGGACTGAGGTTGGTTGCCGCGCTGCGCAGCCTTGTCTTTTCCTTTTTTGTTTTCGTTGCCGGACTTTTCAGGGGTTGCACTCGGATCCAATGTTCCTTCCCCGAGCGATCCCACTTGTCCCCCAGCAGGTGAACCGGCATAAACCGCACGAAGGAAACGTGACTTGTTATACAGATCCTCAAACTTCAACTCGCCGTTGAGTGTGCGCGTTTGTGTATTGCTCAGCGTATTGCCAAGAGGTTTGGCCAACAAGGAGGCCGTCAGCCAATTGTATTTGGTGTTGTAGCTGGCACGAACAGAAGTCCAACTCAACAACGGGATCTTGTTGGTGGGTACGTTGTAGTTGATCGTTACATCCTGTGCGTAATTGGTATTGCGTCCGCCTTTAAAAAGATTGGAACGGACCGAGTCTTTTTTGGCATCCGTATCGATGCGCCCGGCGGGTTCGTCGATGCGTGCGTTGTTGGTGGCGTTGAAATCGATCGATATGGATCTTGTCAAATTCCACTGAAGAATATAATACCGATCAAAGGTGAAATACTTGTTGTAGGTCTCCGGTACCCGATACGGTCCGCCCCCGACATTGCGCGGACGAGTCGCCCCAAATTGTCGAAACACATCCGCCCGGAAACTCATTTGTGCAGGTGCATAATTGAAATTGAATTCCTTTAACCAGGCCAACCACGGTGAATTGGACTTGATCAATTTCTTGAACGGTTCAACAGGCTGTACCTGTGGCGCATAACTATATCCCAATGCACCGCGGGTGCGACGCATTTCATCCCGCTCAATGAGCGGATTGTGGCTCATCGTTTGGATATAGGAATAGTTAAGATCGAAATTGGAAAGTGACCAGATCTTTGGTTTTTTACCATCGGTCTTGATCTTCTTTACGTTGGTAAAATTCAGTGTCTTGATGGTGGTGATGTCCTGTGCATCATTGCGAATGGAATCCCGCTTGTCCGAATCGGCCAATCTCAGTTTATCCTTCAGGACCAGGTCAAGGTCATACGGATCGTATTCCGGCGTACTGCTGCGTTGACTGATCGCCGCATACATCGGCAGTTGTATGCCTAATTTCTTCGGCATCAACTTACCCAACTCCAAATTCAAAGACGCATCAATGGTATATACATCTTCCCGGCTGCGCTCGTTCACGCGTTGCTCCAATGTTCCAAAGCCACGGGATCGGGCGGTACCGGAAAGCGACAGGGTTCCGAGATCGGCCAGCTTAATGTCCGTGCGCGCCAAAGCCGACCATCCGCCTTTCTCATCCAATTGCTGCAACCGCAATTCGTTGAACCAAACTTCCGTACAGAGTGCCTCCTGCGTCGTGTTCTCCACACCCAACAACATGCCACGCACTTCACCCAGGTTCGGATTACCCATGATCGCATAAGAACGCCCACTCGGCAAGGTTTCCCTGTAATAGCGGGATGGGGAGATGCCTAATTTATTTCGCCGGGTCTTCAGATCGGTCAACTCCGACAGTTCAAAATCAAGATTGTTGTCGGCCGGCCAGATCTTCAAACTATCCCTTTCTCCAAACGGCGTGACCTTCAACGGAATCTTCACCTCATAATAATTGCCCGAGAAATCATTTCCGATGCGCACGACGGCATTCATTTCTCCATACTGGATCGGTTGCGCTCCCTGCACATCTTCGGCGTGAATGAACATGGACAACCGCGCATACTGGCGCATGTCGATGTTCATGTTCTTGAAAATGCCGCGCGATTCATTCATGGGAAGACCACAGACTTGCATACTCACCGACTGCTCATTCAGAAACAAGGCCACGTTGTTATTGCTCAACTGTTGCTGACGCTCGATGCCGGGGGGAATGCGATAAACGATCGGCTGACGCTGGTCGTTTTCTTCCACGTTCACCGCCAGTACATTCACATTCACCGGATCCGGCAACGGAACAGGTACGAAGTTGCCGGTAGAGTCGATGTTGTTTCGGTACTTACGCCATTGGTTGCGGACCAATTCCAGTTTCCCGAAACGCAAAACAACGGAATCCTGGAAACCGGTCATGAACATGCGAATGAATCGGATCGATTTGAAATCCGGAATGTTGCCCACTTTGCGCTGATACTGCTCCACCGGAATTCGGAACAGATACCAACGCTCCGTTCGGGATTGACCATTGGCCAAGGTGACCGTGGGCGTACGCACATCCGTAATGAAATTCGTCCCCACACTCATGTTCGGAAGGATGTCCACTCGATACTGAAAATACTCCTCCACCTCATTCATCGTGTTGTCACGATTCAATTCCTCCGCATCCGGATATTGCGTAAAGGCATTTACGAATTGACTGTTGTTGTTCGCTACCGGTGAATTCCCATGCGGATTGTTGATGTTTTTGTAGCGCTGCAATATGCCGGCAACGGGCGTTTGATCGAAACCGGCATCTCGGTAGGCCTTGAAATTGTCACCGGACGGATCGTTCAAGGCATTTTGATAAATGGAAGAGCCTGCACCAAATGTGGTTTGCAAAGAATTCAGATAGGACTGGAATTTTGTTTTTTCATTGGCATCGGTGAGTCCGTCAAATCCCACATCCTGATATTGACGATCATCCGGAATGGTACTGAAAGCATTGGTCACCTGCAGTGGAATGGAAGGCACTTTGCCCCAGTTGGTAGAGCTGTCTACCCGAGCATTGTTGGTAGGTGTGGGCAATCCATTTTCATACTGACGTTTGCCGTCACGCAAAATATCTTCCGAGATGTTTCCGAGGTTGAAGTAAAGTTGTCCGCCAAAAGGATTGCCCGTGTTGGCCAAATACGGATCCTGCAACCAGAACTCGATGTACTCGATGTTGCTGGTCTCAAAATCCGTTTGATCGATGTTGCGCATGAGTCCGCCCCAGGCCTGACGCGGATTGGTCAACCGACCATTGGCATCGACACGGGTATTGCGGTTCTCAAAATTGTACGGACCACGGTCCTTCGGATAATACGCCAGGTCGAACGTGGTCAGCAACCCCTCCCCGAACTGCGTACTTCTGCGCGGGAAGATTTCTTTTTGCAACACCTGGCGGGTCTCGGGTCTTGACAATTCATCCAAACTATTTTGCAAGGGGTTGTTCGGGTTGCGACGCTCTTGCAAGATCGGCTCGATGTTGTACCAAGCCAACTTGGCTCGATTGAAGCCGGAACCCAGATCGTTGTTCAGCGATGCCTCCGGGAACAAACCGTTGTTTTGAGGGATGGAGGCCAGTGTCCAGCTGATCAACGGAAAGCGAAGGTCGATGCCGGCACGTGAGCCCTCGAAATCATCCAGATACACCTGACCCGAACGATCGCGGGATCCATCAGCTGTGGTACCATTGATCTGTCGAGCATGACCGGGCTGCAATACAGCCGCCTCTGCATAAGAGGTAATAGAGGAAGGCGCCTTGGTAGAATAGAAAGGCAGTTTATCCAGCAACTTGGTAAGGCGTGGGATTTCACTGCTGTAATCCAGATCGAATCCGTACATCGTATTGCGGATCGGATCTTCCCCGTATAGTTGCTTGATGAAAAACGGCCTTTCGCCCAACCGCACAACCGTTCCGCCCAACGATAATTTTTTGCTCGCGAGGTAATCCAAACGAAGTCCCAGAAAATTCCGTTGCTGAAATCCGAACGCCTGGTTGTTCTCGTAATTGATGTTGACCGGCACACCGGAGTTGATGATGGCTTGGTTGATCACCCGCAAGGTGCCCAGGTCGTAGTTGATTTCGTAATCAACGTTTTCAACCA
>JBDKIP010000018.1:0-7239 GCA_039797015.1 Bacteroidota bacterium | reverse complement strand
AAATAAAACAATATGAAAAAGATCTCTACTCTTTTTATCGCCCTCTTTGTTTTTGCACAAGCATTTTCGCAAACAGCAGAGGAGGTGATCGCCGGCTATGTAAAAGCGATCGGCGGTGAGGAGGCTATTCGGAAAAACACCACCTGGAAGATGACCGCAAAGGTTGATGTGGGGGGCATGGAGCTGCCCGTATTTTTTCTGAAAGCACCAAACAAGACAAAGGTGTATTTCACCATTCAGGGCATGACATTTGTTCAGCAAGCATTTGATGGCACAACCGCCTGGAAGACGAACCAAATGACCATGAAGGCGGAGAAGTCTACCAGCGAAGAAACAGCCAACATGGCACTGGACCTCATGGAGGAGCCGGATGTTATGATCACCTATAAATCGCTTGGATATGCAGTGGAGAAGGTTGCGGATGAAACCATTGACGGCGCAGCTTGTCACGCCATCAAAATGACAAAAAAGCAAAAAATCGCGGAAGGAAAGCCGGTCGATAATATCGTTACCTATTTTATTGATAAATCAAGTAACGCCCTTGTAATGACACGCACCGTTTCTCAAGAGCCAGCAGCAAAAGGCGCGGTGATTGAAACGCTTTTCAGTGATTATCAAGAAGCGGGCGGAATTTTTGTTCCATTTTCCATGACGATTCGCGTGGCGGGCGGACCCGGCCAAACAATCAAGTTTGAAAAAGCTGAAGCCAACGTAACCATCGACGAAAAAGAATTCGCTTACGAAACCAAATAAAAGAATCTATTTATGCGATTCACCTTTCTGGCAGCCACTCTTTTGGCTGCCCTTTTTTCTTCTGCACAAAACAACCTTACCGGCGATGATGTTTTTGGAGATATCCGCGCGAGACAGATCGGTCCGGCCGTAATGAGCGGACGCATCACCGACCTGGAGGGTCATCCAACCAATCCGCGCACCCTTTGGGTGGGAACAGCCGGAGGGGGTGTATGGAAATCAGAAAACACGGGCGTGAGCTTTCTGCCCATGTTTGATAAGCACAACCAATCGATCGGTGCCATCACACTCGATCCAACCAATCCCGATAAGGTGATCTGGGTGGGTACCGGTGAGGTGTGGACAAGAAACAGCGTATCTGTTGGAGACGGTATTTATAAATCAACTGATGGTGGACAAACCTGGAATAAAACAGGGTTAGAAAAGTCCGAGCGCATCAGCGCGATCCGCGTGAACCCCAAAAACAGTCAAGAGGTTTTTGTGGGTGTATTGGGAAATCTGTGGGGTAATAGCACAGAGCGTGGCGTATACAAAACAGCAGATGGCGGAAAGTCCTGGGAGAAGATTTTTTATTTGAACGACAGTACCGGTTGTTCCGAATTGATCATGGACCCAGCTAACCCCAACACCCTCTATGCTGCGTTTTGGGAATTTCGTCGCACAGCGTATTCATTCAACAGCGGTGGATACGGAAGCGCTTTGTATAAATCTACTGACGGAGGAAAGACATGGAATAAAATTCACAACGGTTTTCCGGCAGGAAAATTGGGCCGGATCGCTGTTGCTGCAGCACCCTCAAAACCCGAAATTTTATATGCGGTTATCGAGTGTGAAAAACCAGAGCAGAAAGGCTTGTACAGAAGCGAAGACGGTGGTGCGAATTGGAAACACCTGAATGCGGACTTTGAATTATCGGTTCGCCCCTTTTATTTTTCACGCATCGTGATCGACCCGAAGAATCCGGAAATCATCACGAAGGCGGGTCTAAACGGTGCGATGAGCCGGGATGGCGGAAAAACATTTCGTTCCTTTTCCGGAATCCATGCCGATGTGCATGATATCTGGTTTGGTGTAACCAATTCAGATGAAGTGATTCTGGGTGATGATGGAGGTGTGTGGCGCAGTCGAGATGCCGGAAACACCTTTGAGCACGTAAAAGGATTACCCGTAAGCCAATACTATCATGTCAGTATCGACAACAAGACACCTTATAATGTATATGGTGGTCTGCAAGATAACGGGTCGTGGTATGGTCCCTCCTCTTCCATCGGAGGTATTACAAACGGCGATTGGAAACGAATCGGTGAGGGGGATGGATTTCGCGTACTCGCCCACCCCACAAAAAATATCACCTACAGTGAAATGCAGGGCGCGGAGTCGATCTGGAGATACGATATAGATAATAAGTCGTTGAAAAACATCAAGCCCTATCCGCAGTCAGGAGATCCAAAGCTTCGCTTTAACTGGAACACTCCTATAGCATTGAGTCCACAACAGAACGATCGGATCTATGTGGGAAGTCAGTTTGTTCATCGTTCCAATGATCGCGGCGAAACCTGGCAACGTATCTCTCCCGATCTAACCACCAACGATCCAAAGAAGCAACAACAGGATAAATCAGGCGGACTTTCTGCCGACAATAGTGGTGCAGAGAACCATTGTACTATTTTCTCCATCTCTGAATCTCCCATCGATGAAAAAATCATTTGGGTGGGAACGGATGATGGAAATATTCAAGTTAGCGAAGATGGTGGCGTGAGCTGGAATAACCGTACACCTGGCAATACCATCGTACCCAAAAACACGTGGGTGTACCACATCGAACCCAGCCACTTTAATAAGCAAACAGCTTATGTGGCGCTCGACGGTCACACACAAAACGACCTTACACCCTATGCCATCAAAACAACGGATGGAGGAAAAACCTGGACCCGCCTCCCGATGAATGGGGTTAAAGGTTTTGTTCGTCATATTCATGAAGACCTTAAATCTCCCAATCTTTTATTCCTCGGTACTGAGATGGGGCTTTATGTTTCCTTGAACGGTGGACAAGACTGGCTCGCTTTCACCAACAACATGCCTCCTGTACCCGTGCACTACATTGCCCAGGACTCAAAAACGAATGACATCGTTCTCGCTACACACGGAAGAGGTGTTATTATTTTAGACGATATCTCCCCTCTTCGGGAGATCACACTTGCCGTGTTGCAGCAGGAAGTAACCCTGTTTTCAACCCCCACCGCACAATTCAACGATGAGGCGGGATTTGGAAAACCGGGTGATGCGGGTCAATACGTTGGCGCAAATCCAAATCGCGATGCGCGCGTTGTGTATTACCTAAAGAACCGACACACGTTTGGAAAGATGCTGTTGGAGATACAGGATTCAAGTGGAAAGAAACTGGTATCTCTCGCTCCTGGAAAAAAGAAGGGGATCAACATCATGTATTGGGATGGTCGGATGCAGGCGCCAAAACTGGCGAAAGCCAAGACGTTTGCTCGCGGTGGATTCTTTGGTCCGCGTGTATTACCCGGCAGCTACAAAGTTGTGTTGACAAAAGGAAATCAAACCTATACCGGTAACATTTCCTATGAACACAATACAGCATCTGGCTTTACGTTGGCCGATAAGCAAGCGAATTACCGGTATTCGATGGAGTTGTATAATCTGAACGAGGATGTTGCCTATACAACCTACCGAGTCGATCAGTTGCTTGAAAAATGCGATTCTTTATCCAAACAAAAAGAATTTTCCAAATCTGCGCTTGCGATCAAAGGAAAGCTGGACAAGCTGAAACAAATACTCGTTGTAACCACGGGCGATAATTATGTAGGTTCTGCACCTCCTCAATTGAAGGAAAAGTTGGCGACACTTTACAATGAGGTTGCCGGCTATCAGGGCGCGCCCAGTCAGAATGAGATCGAGAGCATCAATCAGTTGGCTACAGAAACCAAGAAAGCCATCGCCGACCTGGAAACGATCTTGGAAAAGGATTGGAAGCCTTTCTCGAAGAAGGTAGAAGAGAAGGGATCCGTTGCCGACCCGAAGATCAAGACAAGAACAGAGTTTTTATCTGAACGATCCTGATAGAATGCTGTGAAAGAAGGCGGGGGTGGTTAAAACCATCCCCGCTTTTTCATTATGACCAGCATGATGCCCGGTATAATAAACATCAATCCGATCGCGATATAAAATCCGTACGGATGATGCGCCGTTGGAATCACGTCAAAATTCATTCCGAAAATACCCCCGATCACGGTGGCGGGCGCCAACAGGCAGGTTACAATCGTCATCACCTTCATCACCTCGTTTAATTTCAGATTGACATTACTGATATAGAGGTCTTGTACGCTGATCATTACGTCGCGATAGTTGTCGCTGAGGTCGACCGCCAACAGAATGTGATCGTGTACGTCTTTGAAATACTTGGTGGTTCTTTCTTCCAGCCAATCCGACTCACTGCGCAAAATACCGGCCACCAGATCCCGAACGGGCGATACGTTTCGTTTGATAACGATCATCTCTTTTCGGAGCTGGTTGATGCGTGCCAGCGATCGCTTATTACTTTTACGACTGACTTCATCTTCCAGATTTTCGACTTGATCACCTACTTTTTCCATGACCAGGTAATAATTATCGACGATCAAGTCCAACATAGAATAGAGAAGATAATCGGCCGATCGTTGACGGAGCTGGCTTTTGGGTAGTGAAAGCTTATGTCGAATAGGATTGAACACATCACGATGGGCGTCTTCCTGAAAGGACAGAACGAACCCTTTACCTAAAATGATGCTGATCTGTTCAGACTCGATCGTTTTCTTTTCCTCATTGAAATAAAGCATATTGAGGAGACAGAAAACCTGTTCGTTCATCTCATCCATCTTCGGACGCTGACCGATGCTTAATATATCTTCCGTGATCAGTGCGTGCACGCTGTAATGCGCACATATAGACTCAATATCCTCTTTTCGAATCCCGTCAATGTTGATCCAGGAAACAGTCTCTTTTTCCAGATATCGAAACGCCTCATCAACCTTGTTGTATTCTTTTATCTCAAGGGTATCAGCGTTGTAATCGTGTACCGATATATGAATATGTTCAGCTTCTTGTCGGAGGGGCGCGATCGTCGGATTAACAGCTAGGATCTCCCCGGTTCGTTCGGACCCGGCAAATGGGTTGCTGGAGAGGCGACGCAGGTAATTGGCCGAACGCTTATTGATCATGTTTTAGAGTTTTTCGTAAAGGGCACGAAGACGATCCCGCGTCATTTGTTTTTCCCAGTCTTTACCTAGTGCGTTTTCCCAAAGTGGTTTCATGCCCATTGAAACATCGATCATCTTATTGAATTGATCGTCATTCAATCCGCTGCAGATCCCGGCTGGAATATCGATCTTATTTTTTTCTACCATGTATTTGAACTCTTTCACGCCGGCCGGATAGAATTCTTCCAGGTGATTCATCACAATGCAGTTTCCGATCCCATGCTTGGTGCCGAGTAGGTAGCTCAGTCCGTAACTCACCGCATGCGCTACTCCAACTTGCGAATAGGCGATACTCATACCTCCGGCGTAGGAGGCCATCATGAGTTGATCGTCAGACTCTTCATCCCACACGTCTTTTTCTACAAATACTTTTCGACAAAGCTCCAGCGCCTTCTCACCGTAGCTTTTACTGAATTCGTTCAAAAAGGTTCCTTCCAGGCTTTCGATGCAGTGAATGTAACAATCCATTCCGGTGTAGAAGCGCTGGTTCACCGGTGCGTCTTTGGTCAGTTCGGGATCCAGAACAATCTGATCGAAAGGTGTGAAGTCGGAGTTCATACCGAGTTTTTTCGTAGGACCCGTCAGTACGGTTGTTCTTGACACTTCTGCGCCCGTTCCACTTAATGTTGGAATACCAACTTTATACACGCCGGGAACTTTTACCAGATCCCATCCTTGATAGTCTGCGGATGAACCGGGATTGTTCATCATCAGAGATACCGCCTTGGCTAGGTCCATGGTGGAGCCACCTCCGATGCCGATCACCCCACTGATGGATCCGAATTCCTGTTTCAATCGAGACGCCAACTCGTCGACATAGATCGTTTTGGGTTCGGTGGTCACATCTACATATAAAATGATGTCATTGTCTCTCAGGGGAATTCGGTTGGGAAGAGATTTTCCTTCAAAATAATGATCGACCAAAAAAACCATGGGCTGACCGGCTTTTCGGTGTGGATTGAGGATTTCATCGAGTTGTTCGAACGAGCCTCTTCCATACACGACGTATCCGACCAATTTGAAGTTTCTGAATTTCATTCTTTGTCTGTTATAAAAGTTTTGCGGCTTTATGGAGGTCTTCCGGTGTATCGATCTCAACGCCCAGATAATCAACTGTCAGCATACGGATCGTCATTCCATTTTCAAGGAAGCGGAGGCATTCTACTTTTTCAATCGCCTCGAGTGTTCCCATCGGCCAACTGATAAAATCCAATAGCGCTTGTTTTCGAAAGGCATATACGCCGATGTGTTCGTAATAAGTAACCGCTGTATTGGTATCTCGAGGAAATGGAATGCGACTTCTGCTGAAGAATAGCGCATCGTTCTTTTTGTCGATGGCTACTTTGACAAAATTCGGGTCGTCGATATCTTCGGGTTTTTCGAGTATCTGCATCATGGATGCGACGGAAACTGAAGAATCGTTGAATAGACGGATCAATTTCTCCAGTGGGTCTTTCTTTATGAATGGCGTATCGCCTTGTATGTTGATGATGAGATCGGTGTTCAGGTCGATCGCTGCCTCGGCAATTCGGTCGGTGCCGCTCTCGTGTGATTTTTGGCTGCGGAATACGGACCCGCCGATAGATCGGATTTCTTCTTCGATCTCATCACTGTCTGTTGCTACGACTACCTCACTAAACAAGCCGCTTGATTTGACGGCCTCGAAGGTGCGTCGGATGACGGAAACACCACCAAGTGGTTGCATAAGTTTACCCGGAAATCGGGTGGCGCCATATCGCGCGGGTATCAGAGCGGTGACGATCATGTTGCAAAGCTATTGGTAAGTGGGCAACAGATCTTAAAAACAGGCACGATTCCGATCACTCTTTATTCTTTCTGAATGGAAATGCCATCAGATCGCCGATCGATTCGTCTTTTTCAGCAGCGTAATAGCGGTCGAGACCATATCGGATCTCTTCGGAGGGCAGGTGGGCCCAGGTGCCGAACAGCCGGTCCCAGATAGAGAACACGGCTCCGTAATTACTATCGGTATAGGGTTGTTTCCAATGATGGTGAACCTTGTGCATGTTTGGGGATACAAGCAGCCAGGATAGTGCCTTGTCTGCTTTTTTCGGGAGTGAAATGTTCGCATGCGTAAAGGCGGTAGAGACCACCACCAGTGTTTGATAGATCATAACAGCGTACATGGGCGCTCCGGAGAGGAAGATCAATAAGAGGAAAAAGATTCCTCGCAGGAGGCTATCGCCCGGGTGGTGGCGAAGGC
>JBDKIP010000017.1:0-2799 GCA_039797015.1 Bacteroidota bacterium | reverse complement strand
GATCAGCTCATGAAAATTATGTGGCAGGATTTTGGTCGACAATCCGACGGCGATGCCATCCGCTCCTTGTGCCAGCAGCAGCGGAAATTTCATGGGCAGCGTTACCGGCTCCGATTTTCGTCCGTCGTAGCTGAGTTGCCAGTTGGTAGTTTTGGGATTGAAGGCAACCTCCAGGGCGAATTTACTCAGACGCGCCTCGATGTAACGAGCGGCTGCCGCATCATCGCCTGTTCGCACATCCCCCCAGTTTCCTTGCGTATCGATCAGCAGGTCTTTCTGTCCCAAGTTCACCAATGCATCCCCGATGCTTGCATCTCCATGCGGGTGAAATTGCATGGCTTGTCCGATGACGTTTGCCACCTTGTTGAAACGACCATCATCCATTTCCTTCATGGCATGCAGGATGCGCCGCTGTACGGGTTTTAACCCGTCTTCCACGGCCGGCACGGCCCGCTCCAGGATCACATAGGATGCATAATCAAGGAACCAGGATTTGTACTGACCATGCAGACCATGATCGAGCAGCTGAACTTCCGATAGTTTATTCTTGGATGTTGCCATTGGACGAATTCATTAAATGTTATCCGACACTGTTTCAGCTGTAGTTGCTTGGGCGCCTCCAGGCAAACGAAGATCTAGGTCTTTCCACCCGCGCTCCACTTCACCATTGGTCAGCAGCTGTCCGCTGCGCAGCAACTCCCGTATGCGATGCATCAAAAATGCATCCCCCGTACGCACCTTCATGCGCTGCAACGTGTGTTGCAACACCCGGGTGGCCTTTTGAAAATCACCGCTGCATTGCTTTAGGATCTCCTTGTCAAAAAATTCGATCGGTTGCCCAAGGATCTTCTTGCCGCCCTCCAAGATGCGTACCCAAGATTGTTCTGCTTGGAGCCGCTTGAATTCATCCGGATCGATCTCAAATTCACTGGGGGTGACCGGACGAGCCAATTTCTTGGCCTTCCTGAATTCCTTGGCCGGGATCTCCGACAACCAGGCCGGATAAAAAAGCTGCCCCTTGTCGTTGATGAATGGGAGGTTGTTCATGTACAGGACCTGTACCCGACCACAATGAGCTTTCAGGTACGGGATCAGCCAATAGTACCCCATGACATCGTGTTGATTTTGTCCCATCCAGATCCACGCCTCTTGCTCCGGATCTTGCTCAAGTGCGGACAGTATGCCTTCCACGGTTTGAAGATCATTCACGGCCTCGATCGATTCCATTCCGTAGGAAGAATCCGACAACACCTTGCGCCACCATTCACGGCGTTGTGTACGACCTTCCTCCGTATCCAGGGACTCGAGTGGTCCCACCGCATAATCATCCCGGATCAGAACGACTTCTCCTTGCAAATCTGGCTCCAGATTGACAACTTCCTGTAACAAAGCCAGATCACTTTCATTAAAAACAATGTGCATCATGTGTTGAGCGTATTGGGACTGATCAAATAATAAACGCAAGTAGTGAAATAGTTTCGCAGAACCGGAAGCGCGCGCAATAAAGAGAATTGCTTTCGCGGCCGGATTCCGAATTTCCATTCATAGATCGGATTGAACAAATAGTGTTCGGCCTGAACGATCCGATACCCCTCAGTGAGGCAAATCTTTTCAAAACGCTCAATGGTCAACCGCGTATCGCGGATTTCCATCAAGTCCTCCACCGGCTCTTTCTTCCACTTCAGCAGTGCCTTGTAAAGAGGTCGAGGCAAAAGATGGATGTAGGGAAGTCGGGAGAGACGGGAATGACATACCTGTTGGTGACCGCCAAAGGGCATTTGCCAAGGGGGGAATCCAAAAAATATCGCCCCTTGGGGAGACAAGAATTTCTTCATCCATCCAATGAGCCGGGGCTGGTCATGTATGTGCTCAATCACATCTTTCAGCAAGATCAAATCAAAAAGGCCTTGCAAATCCTTCTCTGCATCCACTTCATAAATATCCTTGGAGATGATCTTGATTTGCCCCGATGCGATGGATTCTGCCAGCAATCGATTCGCATCCAGCACCCGTGCATGATCCAGTTCAACCCCGATTCCGGTGCAGCCCTTTTCGAGAAAGGCCTTCAGCACACCGCCCTCGCCGCAACCGATCTCCAACACGCGCATGCCCGGCCGAATGTGGATCGATCGTTCGACGAAGGGCACCACGTATTTACGGGCGTTGAGCCATTGGATCTCAAAATAACGGTCTCTATCGTGGTGAAAATCGAACAAGGATGATCTGATTGTTTGTGATTATTCGGTTTCCACGGCGTCCAACTCCACCCGCAAATGGCTGATGATGAATTCCTGTCGTTCCGGGCTGTTTTTCCCCATGTAATATTCAAGCAGGTGTTGGATGTGGTCGCCTTGCTCCAGTCGCATCAATTGTTTGCGCATGTCGGCTCCGATGAACTGCGCGAACTCGTCGGGACTGATCTCACCCAAACCCTTGAAACGCGTTACCTCGGGTTTTGCCCCTAATTTTTTCATGGCAGCCAGTTTTTCCGCCTCGCTATAGCAATAGATCGTTTCCTGTTTGTTTCGTACCCGGAACAAGGGCGTTTCCAGCACATATACTTTTTCATGCTTGACCAGATCCGGAAAGAACTGCAAGAAGAAGGTCATCAGCAGCAAGCGGATGTGCATCCCATCCACATCGGCATCCGTAGCGATCACGACATTGTTGTACCGCAATCCTTCGAGTCCTTCCTCAATGTTCAGTGCGTGCTGCAAAAGGTTGAACTCTTCATTCTCGTACACGACTTTTTTGGTGAGGCCAAAGCAATTCAATGGCTTACCCCGCAAACTGAATACA
>JBDKIP010000016.1:0-3902 GCA_039797015.1 Bacteroidota bacterium | reverse complement strand
CGGCTGATCTTTCTGTCGAGTCGATACAAATAAATGGTGATGCCAAACAAAATGGTCAGCATCACGGCGATCACCACATAGATCCGTCCTTCGCTGCGCATTTGCTCAGCCATGGCCACGGCCGGTTTGGCGGATGCCTGCAACAGATGAAACGGTGTTTGGAAAAAACTGATCATGAGCGGAGTTGTTTTTCTTTTACGAGTTCCATGCGGATACGAAGGGTGGCGATCCAAACACCCAGAAGGGTCCAGCCGATAACCGCTGGATAAAAAACGATCCGCATGCTTGAGCTGATGTCGTTTTTTACGTCGAGGGCGGGATTGCCGTCCTGTCCGGGGTGCAGGCTCTCCAACACCCTAGGAAGGATCCAGATAGCCGGAAACAAAATCGCATAGGCGAATATGTTATATACAGCGCTGATGCGTGCCCTTCTGTCTATGTCCGGTATGGAATCGCGCAGCACCAAGTAAGCGAAGTATACCAACAAGGAGATGGCGGCGCCGATCAGTTTGGGATCACGTGCGATGGTGCTGAATGAATCGACGAAAGGAACATTTGGGTCGGCCCAGGTATAAGCAGCCCAGATGGCGCCGGTGGCATACCCAAGCAGGCCAAACAGCATGCCTATGCCTGCGAAATGACGACTGGCCAAGTCGTGTTTTCGATCCATCGTCCGGAGATACCTGATGGCCTGTACAACGGACACGGTGAAAAGGATCATCATGGCGAACCACATGCACACATGGAAGTACAGGTTGCGAATGGTTTCCTGCAGCAGGGGGAGTTTGGGCACTGGTCCCAGCAATCCCATTGTAAACGTATAGATCAGGAGAAGAAGGGCAGTGATCTTCCACCAGGATCGGTGCATATAATGAGGTGCCTCAGACATGAAAGGGGTCCCTTGAGGGACGATACCGCAAAATTAAGGCCTGCGCACAGAACCAACGGAGATGAACTCTTGAAATAATTTTTACTCTTTCCAGATAAACGGAAAAAGAATGGTTGCCAGCAATACAACCAGTCCGTCCAATCCGATCAGCAAGGCAATGGAAATCCCGTCTGTGACAGTTTGATCGCTGAACTGCGTGCCGGATATCTGTTGCAAGAGGATCAGCTGGGGCAAAATGAGGGGGAAGCCAAGGATGGCGAGAATGGCGGCGTTCTGTTGTGCCTTTGCGGCAATGGCGGCGAGAAAGCTAAAGACAAGACTTAGGCTGATCCCTCCTAAGAGCACAATGCCAAAAAAATGCAGGGGGTTGATGAAGGGGGCGCCCAGAAATAGTCTGAAAAGCATCAAGCTAATGCCACTCATCAGGGCCATCAAGATCGTATTGAACAGCAGTTTTGCCAACACGATGGTGATCGGGTGAGCAATCGTGTAGTAGTAAAGCCACCTTCCTTTGCTTTCCTGCAGAAATCCTTTGGCTACGGCATTGGTGCAAATAAAAAGTTGAATGACCCAGAACAGCCCGTTCCAGACCCTGGGTTCGGGAGCGTCCATCGACAGATACAGCACAAACAGGGTAGAAGTTGCATACAACAGGATTCCGTAAAAGCTGTATTGCTGCCGAATTTCCAGCAATAGATCTTTTTTAAACAATGTCCAAATGGCACGGATCATGGGATGGCGTGCTTTATTTTTCGTAGCAACTACGACATCTGGGTTCGTAGGAGTCCTTTGCCCCCAACAGTACCTGGGCATCGTTGATGACCTTCCGATAAGAGATGTTTGCAATGTGTCCGCACTGAACGCAAATGGCATGGAGTTTGGTGACGAAATCGGCAATGGCCAGGAGGTTGGGCATTTGTCCAAACGGCTTGCCTGTGTAATCCATGTCGAGTCCTGCGAGGATTACCCGAATTCCTTTTCTGGCCAACGCTTCGCAGATCTCCGGAAGTTCATCGTCAAAGAATTGTGCTTCATCTATGCCGATCACCTCGGCGTCTCCGGCCAATTCTAAGATGAGACGAGCCTTCTCTACTGGTTTGGAATCAATGGCATTGGTGTCGTGTGAAACGATCTGTTGTTTGTCATAGCGGGTGTCCAATGCGGGTTTGAAAATGGCCGCTTTTTGATTGGCGATTTTTACACGTTTCAGCCTTCGGATCAATTCCTCTGTTTTCCCGCTGAACATGGATCCGCAGATCACCTCGATGCTTCCGCGACGCAGACCGCTGGTATTGGGTTCGATGAACATGTGCATTTCTTTTTTTTGTGAACCGCTGCGGAAGGCCGGTTGCACAGTATTTTTACAGAAGTCAAACAGTTCAAAATTAACGGAATGGAGCGATTCAGGCAGTTATTGGAAGATTTGAACAGGCAATCGGATGCGGGGGACGGTCCGGAGGTCTTGCGTCAAACCATCGCTTTGCTGCAATTGGAATTGGATCGGAAGTCGGGACAGTCCACGCAGCCACTCGGAACGGCCAAAGTGGCTGTGGTCTTGCCCCAGCGGCCCATATTATTTGAATCCAACACTACACCGGAACAAGCAGCTATACCGCCCGTTTCCGAGCCCATGCGGTCATCTCCAACGGTTCAAGAGCCGAAAAAAGATAGAAACAAGCCCAAACTGGCTCCGCTGGTACTCTTTGACGAAGCTTTCGAAGGAGAACCATCTGCATCGGTGCCCGCTACTCCCTCTGTGGATCAAGCGACGACCTTCAATGTGATGGAGGAAGTGCCTACGTTGTACATGCATCGTCATGCGGAGATCAATGAACAGTTGCAAGCCGATGTTCCTTCAATGAATGATCGGCTCAAGCAATCGCAAGCCGAGCGCCAGGATGTTTTGCGTGAAGGACCGATCGCCGACTTACGCAAGGCCATCGGCGTGAATGAGCGATTTCAGTTTCTGCGTGAACTGTTTCGTCACGACGAGGACATGTACGAACGCAGCATCAAGACCATCAATCAATTCAAGATCTTTGCTGAAGCTGATTTTTGGATCAACCGGGAGCTCAAAACGAAATTGGGATGGCCGGTCGACCATCCGTTGGTCAAACAATTCGATCAGTTGGTGAGGAGGCGTTTTTCCTGAATGTATTTCATGATCCGGTCAACCGCACCGGTTTTATTCCGCACATAATTTTTCGCAGCTGTGCCAATGGTAGAGGTGATCTGCGGATCAGCCCACCAACCGGTCAACAACTCCTGTAATTCTTTTTTTGTTTCAACGCCTGAAAGCGCAAACAATCCTCCTGTTGTAAACAGCTCGCGGGCTTCCCGGTATTTTTCAATGTGCGGCCCGGTGACCACCGGCCTTCCATAAACCGCTGCTTCCAATACGTTGTGTACACCACCACTCAGTAGTCCTCCCCCTACGTAATTGATCCATCCGTAGCGATACAAGGAAGATAGCAAGCCGATTCGGTCGATGATCAAAACATCTGACTCGATCGCTGACGCTGAGTTCAAGGCTGAAAATAATTGTGCATTTGGAAAGAGATTCAGCAGATCTGTTAGATGGGCGTCATCCACCTCATGAGGTGCGATCACGAGCAAGATGTTTCGTTCCTGACACCAAGGCCGCATGAAAGACCAAAGCTGTTCATCTGCCGGCCAGCTACTGCCCAGTACGATTGTCCTCCGGTGGTTCAGCAACGCATGCACCGATTCGATCGGTTCTGTTTGATCGGCAATCGAAATCACCCGATCGAAACGGGTGTCACCTCCGATCTCCACGTTGTCACGAATGCCAATGCGTTCCAGCAATTGCTGTGATTCCCCATCCTGTACAAAAATTCGATTGAAGCGGGTGATCATTTTTCGGGAAAGCATGCCATACCAATGAAAAAAAGACATGCTGGGTCGAAAAGATGCAGAGATCAGTAGCAAGGGGATGTTTCGGTATTGATTTTTTTTCAGGTAATAGAACCAGAATTCATATTTAACAAAAATC
>JBDKIP010000015.1:0-6235 GCA_039797015.1 Bacteroidota bacterium | reverse complement strand
AAATTCCGTTTCTTGTTTTTCTGGCATTTGTTCTGTTATTCGGCTCCATCGCCCTTGTTCGGATTTACGCGTTGAAAGTGCAGGATCGCGTCATTCGTCAAGAGGAGAATTTTCGCCATTTTCTGTTGACCGGCAAGCCACTGGATGCCAACCTTCGTTCTGGCCAAATCATTGCCCTGCGTTTTGCAGCTGATCCTGAATTTCCAACCTTGGCTGCACGAGCCTTGAGCGAAAACCTTAGCCCCAAGCAGATCAAAGAGTCGATCAAAGATTGGCGGGCTGACTACCGTAGGGTGTGAGGGTTATTTTTTAGCTACATCGTTAAACCTTTTAGTGGATCTTATATCTGATGGTCATGCACAAACAATTTTTCGCCGCAATCTTGTTGCTGTTCGTTAGCCTTTCTTCTTGCAAAAAGAATGAGCCGACTCCGGTGCCCACCCCTGAACCGCTGTATTTCCCGCCAGTCTCCGGTACCGAGTGGCAGTCCCTGACCCCCGCCTCTCTGGGCTGGAATGAGACGCAGCTGAATGATCTGTATCCTTATCTGCAATCCAAGAATACCAAGGCATTCATCATTTTGAAAAATGGAAAGATCGTTGCTGAAAAATACTTCGGAACGTTCACGGCAGATAGTCTATGGTACTGGGCCTCTGCCGGAAAAACCATGACAGCCTTGCTGGTGGGTATCGCTCAGCAGGAGGGGCGGCTGAATATCAATGAGCGCAGTTCTACCTATTTGGGAAGGGGGTGGACTTCCTTGCCTGTACTCAAGGAAGATCTCATTACCGTGCGGCATCAGCTTACCATGACTACTGGGCTTGATGATGGCGGTGCAGATGACGATTGTACTACACCCGCTTGTCTCACCTACAAAGCAGATGCAGGCACCCGCTGGGCTTATCACAATGCCCCATACACGTTGTTGGAAAAGGTGGTGGAAAATGCCACGGGACAATCCTACAATACCTATTTCCAGCAGAAAGTGCGCAACCTGATCGGCATGAATGGATTCTGGTTGCGCAGCGGCTTCAACAACGTGTTGTATAGCAATGCACGCAGCATGGCCCGCTTTGGATTATTGATGCTGAACAAAGGGAAATGGGATCAAACGCCGATCCTGGCCGATTCAAACTATTTTACGGCACAAGTGAACTCATCACAAGCCATCAATAACTCCTATGGGTACTTGACCTGGTTGAATGGGAAATCCAGTTACATGACACCAATCTTTCAGAACGTATTTCCCGGCATGCTCATTCCCAACGCACCGGCCGATTTGTATTGTGGACTTGGAAAGAATGATCAGAAAGTCTACGTAGTTCCTTCCCAAAAACTAGTCGTGATCCGAATGGGGGAGTCCTCCGGCACGCCGGCACTGGCTATATCCGGATTTGATAATGAACTATGGGGCAGATTAAAAACGATCATCGGGTATTGATCCCCGTTGTCAGACACTCACATTGAACTCCCTGAGCGCATCGTTCAGGCTGGTCTTTTGATCAGTGCTTTCCTTTCGTTTGCCAATGATGAGGGCACAGCCCACGCCAAATTCACCAGCCGGGAATTTCTTGTTGTAGGTTCCCGGAATGACAACACTACGCGCCGGTACGCGTCCTTTCATTTCAATGGGCTCCGCTCCGCTGACATCAATGATCTTGGTGGATTGGGTCAGCACCACATTCGCGCCCAGTACGGCTTCTTTTTCGACGATTACGCCTTCCACTACAATGCATCGGCTTCCGATGAAGCAGCCGTCTTCTATGATGACGGGACTGGCCTGCAGGGGCTCCAGCACACCGCCAATACCTACACCACCACTCAGGTGTACGCCTTTCCCGATCTGGGCACAGCTGCCCACGGTGGCCCATGTGTCTACCATCGTCCCTTCATCCACATAGGCACCGATATTTACATAAGAGGGCATCAACACCACATTCTTTCCCAGATAGGAGCCATACCGCGCAATGGCATGGGGCACGGCGCGTACACCGATCTCCGCATAATTGCGTTTCAGCAACATCTTGTCATAAAACGTAAAGGGGTCCATCTCCCAAGCTTGCATGGGTTGAATGGCGAAATACATCAGGATGGCCTGTTTTACCCATTCATTGACCTGCCAGCCCGCATCTGCCGGTTCTGCTACGCGCAATTGTCCTCGGTCCACTTGCTCGATGACCGCACGAACCGCATCCGCATAGATTTTGTCCTTCAATAAATCACGGTTCGACCAGGCAGACTCAATAAGGGATTTCATGTGTGTTGATTTGCCGCGAATTTAGCCATTTCATCAGATGCTATCTTTGTGAAATGCGAATCGGATTTGATGCAAAAAGGGCTTTTCATAATGGAACCGGTCTGGGTCATTACAGCCGAACCCTGATCCGCTCCTTAGCCGAATATTTTCCGGATCATCAGTATTACCTGTTCAATCCCAAATCGCCGGCTCGTTTTGCCCTGCCTTGGGATGGAGTGAATAGGAGCAACCTGATCGAGGTTATTCCCACTCGTGCCCTCGATCGACTCCTTCCATCTGCCTGGCGCTCTTCTTGGGTCAAAAAAGACCTTCGGAAGAACCAGATCGATCTCTATCACGGGCTTAGTCACGAGATTCCCCGCGGCATGGAGCGTAGGGGCATCCGTACTGTGGTCACCATCCACGACCTGATCTTTGAACGCTATCCGGATCAATATAATCCCATCGATGTGCGGATCTACCGGAATAAATTTCGACATGCCTGCGAAAAAGCAGATCGCATCATCGCCATCAGTGATCAAACCAAAAAAGACATCGTTGAGTTTTACAAAATCCCTGCACGTAAAATTCGAGTGTGCTACCAAAGCTGTCAGCCTGCTTTCTTTGAAACGGTTTCGGCAGCCGAAAAAGAACAGGTAAAACAGCGGTATCAATTGCCGGATGATTTCTTTCTATATGTGGGCAGCATCATTGAGCGGAAAAACCTGGACAATGTGGTCAGGGCACTACATGCGATTCGCCAAGAAACCGATCTTCCCCTGTTGGTGATCGGGACGGGCGGGAAATACGAGCGGACCGTAAAAGCCAGCATAGAAGAATTAGGCCTGAGCGATCGGGTGATTTTTTTATCCCGTTCTGAAGCTGCAAAAAACAGCGAACGTTTTCAGCAGGCAACCGATTTTCCGGCCATTTATCAATTGGCCACTGCCATGATTTATCCGTCGATCTTCGAGGGATTTGGTATACCGGTATTGGAGGCCCTTGCCAGTGAGTTGCCCGTAATCACGTCCAATCTTTCCTGCTTACCGGAGGCGGCGGGGCCAGGAAGTCTGTTGATCGATCCACATGATCCACAAGCCATCGCCAATGCCATGCGGATCGTTTTAACGGATCGGCAGAAAGTAACGGAGATGAAAAAGGTCGGGAAGGAACATGCACTCCGGTTTACGCCATTGGCCACCGCCAAAAAGGTGATGGATCTTTACGAGTCGATCTGATGGAATTTGAATTGGAAATAGCAGCCTGCCTGAACGTACTGAGAGATGGTGGGGTGATCTTGTATCCGACCGATACGGTATGGGGATTGGGATGCGACGCCACGAATGAGAAGGCGGTTGCCAGGCTGTATGAAATAAAAAAACGTCCACCGGATCTTCCGATGATCATATTGGTGACGGAGGAGCAAGATGTACTCAAGCATGTTGCCGCACCCGATCTCGCGCTATTCGATTATTTAAAGACAACAAATCAACCCACGACGGTGATCTATGAAGGAGGGATCGGTTTGGCAGATAACCTGTTGGGTTCGGACAGCAGCGTTGCCATCCGGATCTGTGCCGATCCGTTTTGTCGACATCTCATCAAACGCTTCGGAAAACCGATCGTGTCTACCTCTGCCAATCTGCACGGAGAACAAAGCCCATCATTCTTTAGTGATATTTCACTTTCGATTTTGGATCAAGTGGATTACGCGGTATCATTTCGTCGGGACAAGCCCGAAACAAGTAGATCATCCACCGTGATCAGGTGGGAAAACGGAATGCCGATAGTCGTGCGTCCATAGCCGATGGCACGTTGTATCTTTGGCCGCTGATGAACATTCATTTCACAGATGTAGAGCAGGCTTGGATGGATCGGGTGGCCAAGGCAGCACAGACATTGGGGCTGGAGACCTACCTGGTGGGCGGTTTCGTGCGCGATAAATTGTTGGATCGCCCAACCAAAGACGCCGACTTCGTGTGCGTGGGGGATGCCTTGTTGCTGGCAAAAAAAGTGGCGGAATCGTTGTCGCCCCGCCCCACGGTCAGTTTATTCAAAACATTTGGTACAGCGCATATTCAATTGCCTGACGGGTGGGGCTTAGAATTTGTGGGTGCCCGAAAAGAAAGTTATCAATCTCATTCCCGTAAACCGGCGGTGGAACCCGGCAGCATTCAGGATGATCAGTTGCGAAGAGACCTTACCATCAATGCGCTGGCTGTTTCTTTAAATGAATCCAACTACGGAGAGCTGGTGGATCCTTTTGGAGGCAGGGAAGATCTGGAGAACAAGATCCTGCGCACCCCATTGCCTCCGGATCAAACTTTTTCAGACGATCCACTTCGTATGATGCGAACCATACGCTTCGCTACTCAGTTAGGCTTTTCGATCGAGGAGAATACGTGGAATGGAATTTGTCAGCAAGCCGACCGAATCCGGATCATTTCGCAGGAACGGATCACCGATGAATTAAATAAGATCATTGTCGCCGAAAAACCATCGGTGGGGTTGGATCTGCTCTACCGATCCGGTTTGCTGGAACGCATTTTTCCGCAGCTGGTTGCCTTACGAGGAGCCGAGTACCGCGATGGGCATGGGCACAAGGATAATTTTTACCATACGTTACAAGTACTCGATAATTTATCGTGCAACACAACCGATCTCTGGCTTCGTTGGGCGGCGGTATTGCACGACATTGCCAAGCCGCAAACCAAGCGATATGAGCCCGGACATGGTTGGACTTTTCACGGGCATGAGGTGGTGGGTGGACGGATGGTGCCCAAGATCTTTACCCAACTCAAGTTGCCGCTCAATGAACACATGCGGTTTGTCAAGAAATTGGTGGAGTTGCATTTACGGCCGATCAGTCTGACCAAAGAGAACATCACCGATTCAGCGATCCGTCGCTTGCTCTTTGAGGCCGGTGATGATTTTGATTCATTGATGATGCTTTGTGAGGCGGATATCACGTCCAAAAACAAACAGAAGGTTAGCCGATATCTTTCCAATTTTCAATTGGTGCGTGAACGTTGCAAGGTAGTAGAGGAAAAAGATCAGATTCGCAATTGGCAGCCGCCCATCTCCGGCGAACTCATTATGCAGACGTTCGGATTGTCACCTTCCAAACCTGTTGGGATCATCAAGGATTCGCTGAAGGATGCCATGTTGGATGGGGTGATCGAGAACACGTATGACGCCGCGTATGCGTTCATGATAGAGAAGGGAAAAGAGCTGGGACTGACACGGGTAAGTTCTTGACGCCCGAAACCCTTCAAGGCATAACTTTGTGCCATGGCCATTTTACGTTTTCGCGTTTATTTCGAAGAGGATGAATCGGTATACCGAGACATTGCTGTTCGGCACACTCATACTTTTCTGGATCTTCATCAGGCCATCCTGAAATCCTATGAGTTCGACAGCAAGCATGCAGCTACTTTTTTTCGAAGCAACGACCAGTGGCAACAGGGCCGCGAAATCTCGCTGGAGGTTTATGATAAATCTTATAAGGCTCCGCCTTTGTTGATGGCTGAAACCAAGATCGCTGCCGAGATCAAGAATCCCAACCAGCGATTCATGTATCAATATGATTTTGTAAAAGGTTGGAATTTTCTCATTGAGCTGATCAATGTTTCCAACGAAGAGGATCCGACAAAAGAATACCCGGCCATGGTGCGTTCCGTTGGATTGGCGCCCAGCCAGTACGGAACCAAAAGTATGCTTGGAGAAAAGTTTGCCGACATAGAGGAGAAATACGATCTGTTGCAGGCAGGGGATGGGTTTGGGGAGAAGGATGAAGAGGGGGAGGATGTTGCCTCGGATGAAGTATTTGGTGCCGAGGAGGAAGAGTAATTCTTATGAACCGGTCTTTAAAGACAGTCATCGCGGTGGTGGGTCCGACAGCTGTTGGCAAAACGGCGATGGCCATTCAGTTGGCCAAACAGTTTAAAACACAAATCCTTTCGGCCGACTCCCGTCAATGTTTTAAGGAGCTTACGATTG
>JBDKIP010000014.1:0-2947 GCA_039797015.1 Bacteroidota bacterium | reverse complement strand
ATCAACACCGAACGCGACGAGACCGCTAAAGGGATCTTTATATCCACCATCATCTACGGCATCGGTATCCTGATCCTGAAAATCTTCAACTGATCCCTTGAAGTATTACCTCATCGCCGGTGAAGCATCAGGCGACCTGCAAGGCCGCTACCTGGTTCGTGCCCTGCACCAACAAGATCCCCTCGCGCAGATCCGCTGCTGGGGCGGCGAAGGCATGCAAAAAGAAGGGGCCACGCTGGTAAAGCATTTTCGGGAGCTGGCGTTCATGGGATTTTTCGAAGTGATCTGCAATCTGCCCACCATCCTTCGGAATCTTCGGTTCTGCAAAGAAGACATCCTTGCGTTTCAACCCGATGTGTTGGTGCTGATCGACTATCCCGGATTCAACTTGCGCATCGCGCAGTGGGCGAAAAAGCAAGGCATCAAAGTTGTCTATTACATCTCTCCGCAAGTATGGGCCTGGAAAGCCGACCGCGTCAAGATCATGAAAACATGCATCGACCGGCTGTTGGTTATCCTGCCCTTCGAAGATGAATACTATCGCACCCATTGGGATTGGCAAGTGGATTATGTGGGTCATCCCCTTGCGCAAATCACCGCAGAAAAATTATCGACGCACCCACGTCCTGCATCCCCAACCGGAAAAATTGCGCTGCTGCCCGGTAGTCGCAAACAAGAGATCCGACAGAAACTCCCCGTGATGCTGGCCGTTAGCAAACATTTCCCAACGCATCAATTTGTGGTGGCGGCAGCGCCGGGACTCGAAATGGAATTTTACCAAACCTTCCTCGCGGCCTATCCGAATGTAGAAGCCAGGCAAGGCCATACGTATGACATTCTGCTGGAAGCGGATGCCGCACTCGTCACCAGCGGAACGGCCACGCTGGAAACAGCCTTGCTGGGCGTACCCGAGGCCGTTTGTTACAAAGGAAATCCCATCAGCTACCAGATCGCCAAGCGTTTGATCAAGATTCCATACATCTCGTTGGTCAATTTGATTTTGAACAAACTCGTCGTCCGGGAATTTATTCAAGATGAGATGAATGAAGAAAATCTTCGAAAAGAGTTGGAGGAATTGCTGACCAACGAAGAACGTCGTTGTGCGATGAAAGAAGATTTTCAAAAATTACGTACCCTCCTGGAAGCGGGTGGATCCGCCTCTGAAAATGCGGCCCGCATCATCGTGCGGGAACTAGCGAAGTAATTTGATCGCCAGAATTACCAAACAGAGAATGAAGATCAACAGACTGATTCGATTGATCCCGTGCATGTAGCCAATCCACTGACTTTTGGGTCGGTTTTCATCTTTTTTACGCAGATACAAATACTCTGCCAGTTGTTTGATGACACTCATGATGTAAAGATAACAACCGATGTTTCGGTTGGTTTACCCTATCTTTGCATTTCTTCTGTTAGCGCACATTGCGTTCCCGCAGGCACCCCTGCTTCCCGTAAGAGCTTAATTGAAGGCGGATAATGGATCTCTTGATCGCCTTATCACATTTCTTTACTTAAATCATTTAACCAGTGAGTTTTCAACCCCTGGGGCTGATCGATCCGATCTTACAAGCCCTGCAACAACAAGGATACACCCATCCTACCCCCATTCAAGGAAAAGCCATTCCGGCCATATTGCAAAAGCGCGATTTGCTCGGCTGTGCCCAAACCGGTACCGGTAAAACGGCAGCCTTCGTATTGCCAGTATTGCAATTGATGCACGTGTCACCTCCCTCAACGGCCAAGCGTCCTCCGATCCGCACACTTATTTTAACCCCCACGCGTGAACTTGCCATCCAGATCGGCGAGAACATCGCTGCCTACGGCGCAAACCTGCCGTTGAAGCACCTGGTGATTTTTGGTGGGGTGGGACAACAACCGCAGGTAGACGGACTCAGACGCGGCATCGATATATTGGTTGCCACGCCCGGCCGTTTGCTCGATCTCATGCAGCAAGGATTCGTTCACTTGAACGACATTGAATTTTTCATTTTGGATGAAGCCGATCGCATGCTCGACATGGGATTCATTCACGATGTACGCAAAGTGATCGCCAAGCTTCCTGCCAAGCGACAAACCCTGTTCTTCTCGGCCACAATGCCTCCAGAGATTCAGGCCTTATCGGCTGATCTGCTTACCGACCCTGTGAAAGTGGAAGTCACACCTGTCTCCTCCACCGCCGAGATCATCCAACAATACGTATATCACACCAACCGGAACAGCAAGAAGGATCTGCTGATCCATTTGCTGGAGGATGCCAACATCAAATCGGTATTGGTCTTCACGCAAATGAAACACGCCGCCAATCGACTCTGTGAGCAATTGAGTAAATCCGGCATTCGTGCAGAAGCGATACACGGGAACAAATCCCAATCTGCCCGCGTACAAGCGTTGGAGAATTTCAAAAACCGTCGCACGCGCGTATTGGTTGCTACTGACATCGCTGCGCGCGGAATCGACATCGATGAACTGAGCCATGTGGTGAACTTCGATTTGCCGAACATTCCGGAGACCTACGTACACCGAATCGGAAGAACCGGTCGCGCCGGAGCCAGTGGTGTAGCCATCTCGCTCTGCGAACCGGCAGAAAAACCTTTCTTACGTGATATCGAAAAATTGATCCGCAAGCATGTACCGGTGGTGAATGAGCATCCCTACCCCGTCGATCCGAATGCCCCGGTGGAAGTAGCCGCTGCGTTGCAGCGCGTGCCGCATGGTGGGAGACAACAACGTCCGCCGCGGGATCAACAACGGCCCGCGCGGAATCAGACGCAGAGACAATCAAATTCTCCGGCTGGAGTACAGGCACAACCGGAGCCACGTCGTGCGCATTCCGGATCACAACGACCACAACAAAGAAATCCGGCTGGTCCTCGTCCGCAAGCGCAAGCGCAACGTCCCGCCTCGGGCCCGAATCAGTCTAACAGCACACCGCGTCGCAAACAAAACC
>JBDKIP010000013.1:0-6531 GCA_039797015.1 Bacteroidota bacterium | reverse complement strand
GAAACCGGCTGTAACGTTCACGATGCTTTCCAGCGCATCGGTTAAGATCGAAACCGAATGCGTGGCGAAATAAGCCCAGCATTTGAATGCGAGGATCGCAACCGAGATGATCGCCACCCGTTTTTGGACTTGTAGGTTTTGTAATTCGGCTTGCATGTGATCGGGTGTAAATAAAGGTAAAGGATTACGGCTTTGAGGACGGCCGATTCCTTTTCCACCGCTGACGCAAGCGATCATAAAACTCACGGCTCATTACGGGTGCATCGTTGAGGGCTTTGTAAGTGAGAAACAACCCAACCGGCAACAACACAGCCGTGGCCAACCACATCCCTGCCAGCGGGGTGATGGTATCTTCTTTGGCCATTTTTTCTCCGGTGGTACTCGTGAAATAATAGATCATGAAGAACAGGATCGCAAAGATGAGTGGAGAGCCCAATCCTCCTTTTCGGATGATGGAACCAAGGGGGGCGCCTACTAAAAACAAGACCAAACAGGCAAGGGATAGGACGATCTTTCTGTGCCATTCGATCATGTGTTTTCTGTAGATCCGTTCTTTTTCCCGCATGGAGGAGATCATGGCCTCTGCGCCTATTTTGATGGTTACCGCTGAGTTTTTGGCGAGGCTGGTGACGGCTTCTTTAGCCGAGTCGGGCAACCAGCTGTCTCGCGCGGGTAAGCCCGTCATCACAATCCCCAATGAATCATTGTATCGTTTTCCCACTGAATCGAACAAACTGGTAAAAGCAAGCGGGCGATACATGTCCTGCTCATAACGTGCCCGATGTTGATCGTTGTCCTTTCGCAACGAGTCGATCGCCTTGTCCAATTGACGCAGACTGTACATGCGTTCATTGTTCTTGTTGACACTGTCGGCCGTACGGTTGGTGAAGCCCAGGCTGCTGAGGTCGAACTGTTTGTTGAATTCGGTGAAGCCGATCCGAACATATTCGGTGTTTCCCTGCTCATACTGGTTTCCGCGCTCCTGATATCGCCAACCATTTTGCAGGCGGAATTCAAGAATTCGCTTGTTGCCCGTAACACGCATGATTCCAGATTCGGCCACCAAAAAATTATCCTGCAATACATTCCCTTGTTCATAGATCACGACATCCTTGATCAGGCTATCAGATTCTTTTTTGCCGATCTTGATTGCATAGCCATTGATCTTATCGTAGAAAACACCTTCCTTTAAATCAAAGGCGGGTTTGGCATAGATGATGTCCGCCAACAGGGTGCGGGACTTGAGGTTTGCCACCGGGATCACATAGTTGGAAAATAAGAATGCAACACCGCTGATGAGCAGTGTGATCCAAAACAATGGGCGCATAAACCGCAGCAGCGAAATGCCGGCGGATTTGATTGCAACCAATTCGAAGGATTCACCCAGATTTCCGAATGTCATCAAGGAAGAGAGCAACACCGAAAGCGGCAAGGCCAATGGGACGAGTACGGCACTTTGATAGAGAATGAATTCGGCGATGACGAGGGGGCCGAGACCTTTGCCGACAAAATCATCGATGTACAGCCAGAAGAACTGCATCACCAGCACGAGCAAGGTGATGAAGAACGTAGCGGCGAAGGGACCAATGAAGGCCCGGATCACAAGTCTGTCGAGCTTCTTTAAAAACATGACCGAGGTGCAACAAAAATAGAGCAAACAGACACGGCCAAGCGAGTGGCCAACAGAAAAGCGGAAAGATTAACAAGCACTAGTTGCCCAGTCGATGGAACAAGTCCTTGATCTGATGGTCCCAGAGCAGGGTTTGGTCTTTGATGTCTTTCTTTTCGGCAAAATCCTTGATCACGAGGATGGTTTGGTTGGTGATCTCGGATTTTTCGATGGCCATCTCGAAATACTCATCCGCAGCGGAGGTATGCCAGCGAAAACGGACGAATTTATCTTGCTCCCTTTCCAGCAGATCGGCTTTTTCCACGCTTCCGTTCCAGCCGAAGTAGTAGACTCCCTCGTACTCATCCACTTTGTCGGCGAACCACTCGGACAAACCGGCGGGCGAGGATAGGAACTCAAATAAAATGGCAGGCGAACAGCGTACCGGAAACTCTAGGGTGAACAATTGTTTACTCATGTGTATCAGCGAGATTAGGGCAATAATAGAAAATAATTGCTCCCCTGCAAGAAAATATTCCGGTAAATTTCAAATAGGCCCGAATATGACGCGGATCAGCTTCGGGAACGCCTTTTCTGGCCCGCATTTCCATCGGCAGCCGGTGCTTATCTTTGCGGTCCTTTACCATTATGTTCAATAGTTTACAGGAAAAACTTGAGTCCGCCTTTAAGAACCTGCGCGGGCAGGGGCGGATCACCGAGCTCAATGTTGCCGCTACGGTGAAAGACATTCGCCGGGCCCTGGTGGATGCCGATGTCAATTTCAAGATCGCCAAGGAGTTCACCGACAAGGTGAAGGAAATGGCGGTCGGTCAAAAAGTATTGAATGCGATCTCCCCTGGCCAGCTCATGGTCAAGATCGTACAGGATGAGCTGACGGCACTCATGGGTGGTCAGGCCGCAGATTTCAATGCAAAAGGCAACCCGGCAGTCATTTTGATCGCTGGTTTGCAAGGTAGCGGTAAGACTACCTTTTCCGGGAAACTGGCCCATTACCTCAAAACTCAAAAGGCGCTTCAGCCCCTGTTGGTGGCCGCCGATGTATATCGCCCCGCCGCGATGGAACAGCTTCGGGTGTTGGGCGAACAGATCGATGTTCCCGTACACCTCGAAACCGAAAGCACCGACCCTGTTGGCATTGCCCAGCGAGCCGTTGCCGCCGCGCGTTCCCTAAACCGGAATGTGGTCATCATCGATACCGCCGGCCGACTGGCCATCGATGAAGTATTGATGAAGGAGGTGGCCGACATCCGCCACGCGGTAAATCCACAAGAGATCCTGTTCGTGGTAGACAGCATGACGGGGCAGGACGCCGTCAATACGGCAAAAGCCTTCAACGATCGACTCGATTTTACCGGTGTTGTACTCACCAAACTGGATGGTGATACCCGAGGGGGTGCGGCCCTTTCGGTTCAATACACGGTGAACAAACCCATCAAGTTTGTCAGCCGGGGGGAGAAGATGGACACCCTGGATGTCTTTTACCCCGATCGTATGGCCCAGCGAATATTGGGCATGGGCGACATCACCTCCTTGGTGGAGAAGGCCCAAGCTCAGTTCGATGAAGTGCAGGCCAAAAAACTGGAATCGAAGATCCGCAAGAACCAATTTGATTTTGCCGATTTCAAGATGCAGATCGAGCAGATCAAAAAGATGGGGAACATGAAGGATTTGCTGAGCATGATCCCTGGGGTGGGCAGTAAGATCAAAGACCTGGAAATCAGCGACGATGCCTTCAAGGGCATTGAGGCCTTGATCAATTCCATGACTCCGGAAGAAAGAGCCAATCCTGATCTATTGGACGGAAACCGTAAAAAACGCATTGCCAAAGGGGCCGGAAAGGACATTCAGGAACTCAATCAATTCCTGAAACAGTTCGAACAAATGCGGGGAATGATGAAGAATATGAACAAATTGGGCAAGTTTGGGCCCTCATTACCCGGCATGCGCGGATAAATTTCTTTTTTACCACCCACCCTCCGTATATTTGCCGCCCGGTTTCAACCGGTGAACCCTATTTTTTAACGCTGTTAAATTTCTATTTATGTCAGCAAAAATCCGTCTTCAAAGACACGGGTCGAAAAAAAGACCCTTTTACTTCATCGTAGTGGCCGATTCCCGTGCCCCCCGTGATGGTAAATTCATTCAAAAGCTAGGCACGTACAATCCCCTGAGCATTCCGGCCACCATTCAGTTGGACCGCCAGAAGGCCCTCGAGTGGTTGAACAAAGGTGCCACCCCAACCGACACCGTTCGCCGCATCCTGAGCTTCAAAGGTGTATTGTACCTGAAGCACCTGTTGCGTGGTGTAACCCTTGGCTTGTTCGATGACGCCACTGCCATGCAGAAATTCACCGCGTGGACCGTTGAACACGATGCGCAAGTGAAAAAGCGTCAGGAAGATGCCGCCCGTAAGAAGAAGGCAGCTCGTTCAGCAGCCCGCATTCCGGTGGTACGCAAAGTAGAAGAAACCCCCGCCGCTCCTGAAGTGGAAGCACCTGCGGCAGAAGCCCCTGCTTCAGAAGCACCTGCGGCAGAATAATTTCTCTGCATCAACTGCTTGAATCCCGACAGAACCTGTCGGGATTTTTCATTTCCCGAACCGAATAATTCGGAAATTGTGTACCTATGTCGACCTACGTCCCCATCGGAAAACTCATCGCCACACATGGATTGAGCGGAGACCTGATCCTGCAACACACCCTGGGCAAACGCAGCAATCTCTCCGGCATTCAAGCCCTGTTCATCGAAGAAGAAAAAGGACAATTCCTTCCCTGGTTCATCGAGAAGGCACAAATACGCACCGGGGAGGAAACCCTGATCAAATTGGAAGGGGTAGACTCCAAGGAAAAAGCACAAAGACTTGCCCGCCGCGCTGCATGGCTAACCGAGGCAGATTTTGAAAAACAGGTCTCCAAAAAAGCACCGATCAAATTGCTGGGCTATCACATCCAAGAAGAAGAGAAAGACCTGGGTGAGATCTTGGAACTGATTGAACAGCCGCATCAATTGCTCTGTCGGTTACAGATAGAGAACAAGGACGTATACATTCCCCTGCATGAAGATTCGCTGGATAAGATCGATCACAAAAAACGCATTGTACACGTTACGCTCCCAGATGGATTGTTGGATATTTATCTGAGATGATATGCCGGATTCCATCACACACATTGCGCATTTTGATCTTGATTCGTTTTTTGTCTCCGTCGAGATCCGCAACAACCCATCACTTAAAGGGAAGCCCGTACTCGTGGGAGGCTATGACCGAGGCGTGGTGGCGGCTTGCAGCTACGAAGCCCGTGCGTTTGGGATCCATTCGGCCATGCCCATGAAAAAAGCCCTGCAGCTTTGTCCGCATGCCCTCGTCACCAACAGCAGCCGCGATCAATACAGCAAATATTCCTCCTGGGTCACCGCCCTGATCGCTGAACGCGTACCCGCCTTTGAAAAAGCCAGCATCGATGAATTTTATGTCGATCTCTCAGGAATGGACCGCTATTTCGGAGTCAGTCAATTTGCAAAAGAGATTCGGGAAACAGTGATCCGCGAAACCGGTCTGCCCATGTCGGGCGGACTCTCCACCGCGCGCTTCATCAGCAAAATGGCCACGAATGAGGCCAAACCAAACGGCTTTCGGGAGATCGAACCCGGACAGGAAAAGGAATTTCTTTGGCCACTGGGCGTAGAGAAGATCAACGGGGTTGGAAAACAAACTGAATTGCAATTGAAGAACTGGGGCATCCGTACCATAGCTGAACTGGCCGCCACGCCGGTTGAGCTTTTACAAAAATTACTTGGGCAACAAGGCGAATCCCTCTGGAAAAAAGCCCATGGAATCGGATCAGCCAGCATTCACACCGACTGGGAACAAAAAAGCATCAGCCACGAGAACACATTCTCCGAAGACCACCTCGATGATTCCTTTCTGCATCAGCAATTGGTTCGACTCACCGAAAAATCTGCCTATGCGTTGCGGCAAGAAGAAAAATTGACCGGTTGCGTAACCGTCAAGGTACGCTACGCCAATTTTGATACGGTTTCGAAACAAGAGACGATCCCGTACACGGCGCTGGACGACACCTTGTATGCGCACGTAAAAAAATTATTTACCGAGCTGCGAGAACCTGCTCGCCCCATTCGCCTATTGGGTGTACGGTTCTCCCATTTGATCCCCTTTACCATGCAAATGAGTTTGTTCGAGGACCAACCCCGAAAATTAAAACTCTATCAAGCCGTAGACGGATTGAAAGACCGGTACGGCAGTCGGTCACTCACCAAAGCGACCAACCTGAAAAACAAAACGGAATAACCGGATCAAAGCACTGCCCTCTCCCCTACCAGAGGCTTCTTCTTATCTTCGCGCTTCAAACATTTCTCCCATGTCTACCACCTGGAAATCATATCAAGCCCAACATCAGGATCGCTTTTTGAATGAAATGATGGACTTGCTCCGCATCCCTTCGATCAGCGCCAAATCAGAACACAAAGCTGATATGATCCGCTGCGCGGAAGCCGTTCAAAAAAGTCTGCTCGAAGCCGGTTGCTCACGGGCAGAGGTACTTCCAACGGCCGGATACCCGGTAGTATATGGAGAACGCATCATCGATCCGACCAAACCCACGGTTTTGGTATACGGGCATTATGACGTACAACCGCCCGAGCCCCTCGAACTTTGGCACAGTGGTCCTTTTGAACCCGTGATCAAGGACGGAAAAGTTTTTGCACGGGGCTCAGCCGATGACAAAGGACAATTCTACATGCACGTAAAAGCGCTGGAGGTCATGAACAACACCAACAGTCTTTGCACCAACATCAAATTCCTAATCGAAGGGGAAGAAGAAGTAGGATCACCCAATCTGGCAGCATTCGTATCCGCCAATAAGGAATTGTTGAAAGCCGATGTC
>JBDKIP010000012.1:0-9147 GCA_039797015.1 Bacteroidota bacterium | reverse complement strand
ACGGATATGCGGGCACATTATAATCCCACCCGAATGAACGTGATCAAAGAGTTGACGGAAAAGCTGATCAAAACTATTATATCGACGTGTCCGAATTGCCAAACACCTGGATTTGATATCGTGGAAGCAATTGCGGGTTTGCCCTGCAGTCAATGCGGTCTTCGCACCCGCTCAACCTTTCAACACAGATATCAGTGCCGTTCCTGCAAGCATGAAAAAATCAGAAATTTTCCCCACGGAAAAGAGCAAGAGGACCCAATGTATTGCGACTTTTGTAATCCCTGATGATCACCCAAGACCTCTCCATCGCCCGTAATTATCTCCAACAGGGAGAAGTGATCGGCCTTCCCACCGAAACCGTTTACGGATTGGCCGGAAACGCATTCGATGAGATCGCGATTCAAAAGATCTATTCGATCAAACAACGTCCCGCCACCAACCCACTGATCGTACACGTCGGATCACTCGAACAGGCGGCAGGATTCATAACGGCATTCCCTCCACCACTCAAGGCGCTGGCCGAAAAGTTCTGGCCCGGCCCCCTGACCTTGCTATTGAACAAAACAGATCGGATCCCGAATGTAGTGACGGCCGGATCCAATAGGGTAGCCATTCGCATCCCCGATCACCCCCTCACCCTTCAATTGCTACAACAATTGGATTTCCCATTGGTGGCTCCCAGCGCCAATCCGTATACCAAGATCAGTCCCACCACCGCCGAACAAGTCGAAGAATATTTTGGCGATCGGGTACGAATCGTTTTGCAAGGAGGCGCCTGCACAAAAGGACTGGAATCGACCATTGTGGGCATGGAGGAAAATGAAGTGGTCGTTTACCGACTCGGAGCGATCGCCGTCGAACAATTGGAATCCGTCGTCGGAACGGTTCAGATCCGTAACCAGGCAGAGAAGACCCTCCTGGCACCGGGCATGACGAAAAAACATTATTCACCCACCACCCCCCTGATCCTTACACCCAACCCCATCGATTATCAACAAAAGCACCCCGATAAACAGATCGGCATTTTTTTGAAAGGGGATGAAAACCCGGAAGAGGTGGCGCCTTTCTTCTATAAAAGACTACAGGAACTCGATCAGCTCGGATATGACTTGTTGATTGCCAATTACTTCCCTGAAGAAGGACTGGGAAGGACGTTGAATGATCGGCTAAGGAGGGCAAGCCGGGAAGAGATATAGTTTGAGAAGTTTTAAAAGTTTAAAGAGTTTAAGGAGTTGGGGTTTTGTTGAACCTTTTGGGCGATTGAGTGTTTAACATTGATGCAATTGGGTGAACATACGCCGATGAGCGCCAAAGAGGCTGCTGAAGCCGCTGAGGGGGTCATGTCATGCGAGGCCTGCGGAACCGCCGCGGTGAGTCCATTGGAATATTTGCTTTTTTCCTGGGACCAGTTTGTCAATGAACTCGAGTTCGAATAGTTTATCGTTTCAATAAGAGTCAGGAGTTCTATTTTCGTAGGGAAAATAACCCCTATATGAAATTCCCCTTTTCCGCTCTGTTACTTGTTGGTACCATTTGGACAGCTTGTGAATCTTCTCCCCGCACTTCGGAGAAGGCAGAAAACATAGGAGACACCACCACTTCAAAAACAACTGATCTGCCCATGCCCCGCGTATGGGAGGTGAAGACCCAAACCGGTAAGATCCTGGTGGCCACCGAATCCCATCCCAAAGGAGCAAGCCTGAGCGATGTGAAGGTGCAATTCCAGGGCGACAGCACCGGTGCGCTCACATTCACGGATGTAGACCCCATCAGCAGCGCGGTTACGGCTGATCTCGATAAGAACGGATTCGATGAATTATACCTGGTATCCACAAGCGTCGGTACCGGCACCTACGGCAACATCCTGGGCGTTTCCTCCAATAAGGACAAATCCATTTCATACGTATTCGTTCCGGAAATGGATGAGAACGACAAAAAACCGGGCAAACTTTTTGACGGATACGAAGGACACGATCAATACTCCATTGAAAATGGAACACTCATTCGCCGCTTCCCGATCAAAGGCGACACGACAAACATGAAGGCTGTTCCTTACATGGTGGTGATGGGTGAAGGCGGACTGATCCTCTCTCCCAAACGCAACTGATCAAAACTCCACGATCAACCCGATCGTAGGCAACGCACGGCCATCCCGGTTATCCAACAGCACGGGGATGGCATTGCTTCCATCTGCTTTCAAGGGCGTCCCATCGTTGGTGGCAAAGGCTGAATTATCCGGCGTTCGCTGAAACGTATACTGAGGAATACCGGCTGCCTTCGATGCATACACATTCGTTACATCGAGGAAAACATCCAGCGTCACTTTCCGATAGTTCATTTCTTATCAATGCGCAAGTCGGCCGCATGGAAAGTCGGCAAGCGAAGTGTATTCAACTGCGCATAATTGAATACACCCACACCCAATAATTGATAGCTATATCGACTCGCTACGGGATCATAAGGTGTATACGGTGCTGCGCCCTGGTAACGGAACTTGGCGCCGATCTCCCAATTCTTCTTGAGCTTGTATCCGCCCGTAGCACTGATCAGTACTTTGTTGTCCCAACTCGCCGGTGCATAGATGCCATTGAAGCCGGTGAACTCACTTCGATAAAACGTTCCGCTGAACACGCCGAAGAGCCGATTCGTGAGCTTCTGCTGATACAGTAACTCCACCCCATAGGCTCTGCCACTGCCGGTGGCAGCGATCGGTTCGTTGCCCACGGCCCCAAACTCCGTGCCTTTATTGGCCAAACTGATTCCATCGGTTATACTGATGGGATAATTTGAATACCCTTTGTAAAATCCTTCAACGGTTACACGCGTAAAGAGGTCCGGTAAAAACTCGACGCCCGCCGCCCAATGCTGGCTGCGGATGTAGTCGCCCGGATTGGTGAGGGCATTGTTGCTGCTCAAAGGATTCTGATACGCCAACATCGTATACGAAGGCAAACGATGATACAAACCATAACTCGCGCTGACATTCCATTGATCCGCCAAGGCATAACTCAGACTCAACCGCGGACTGAATTGTTTCAAAGGATTGGATTCGCTGTTCGATAAATTATTGGCATCCACCCGAACACCGCCGCTCCAGGCGAGTCGACCATCCATCAATCGTCCACCCACTTGCGCAAAAGCACCATATCGCCAAAAACCAAGATCGGTCAGGCTGCTGATGGATTGCTCCTCTTGTAAAACAGTGCCCGATCCATCCACGATGCGGGGACGAAGCAATTGATAAAATGAATTGTCGAATTGAACGTATTGCAAGACCGCACCGTAACTGAATTTGATTCCGTTTCGGTTGCGGACTACTTCCCAACGCAATTTGTTCTCTGTTTCCAGGCTGCGGATCTGTCCCGTCCGCTCATCATCCGCTGGCGCCTGATTGTCTTCGTACTTATCCGTTTGATTGTTCAATCGATTTCGGCTGAGCGACAGATTCCAATAGCCACCGGAGATCAACCGACGAAGCGTGGCACCGATGGTATAGCTGTTTTGCTGAAGAAGGGGATTGCTGTTGAGTACATACAATTTTTCGGGTGTGGCTTCGCGAGGTGTTCCAAAGCTGAATTCATCGATGGATCCGATGCCCAGCAGACTGAACGTGGTTTTGGCATCGATGCGCGTGGTGGATTTGAATTGAAAATCCCAGTAATTCGGGCGGATCGGCAGATCGATCGCTTCAAATAAAAATTGCAGATAACTGCGACGAGCAGAGGCAAGAAAGGTTGTTTTCTTTGAAAGGGGTCCGTCCAGCGTGATCGCCGCATCCGTCGCACTCAACCGAAAATTTCCCTGTATTTTCTCTGTGTTTCCGTTTTTTTGCTTGAATTGAAACACACTGCTGAGGGCATTGTCGTATTTGGCATCGAAGGCAGAGGTACTCAGTTTAACTTCTTCGATGAAGCTGACGTTGAGGATGCCTTGTGGTCCGCCCCCACTCCCTTGTGTACTGAAGTGGTTGATGATGGGCACTTCAATGCCGTCGAGGTAAAAAACATTTTCGGAGGGCGATCCGCCGCGGATCAAAATGTCGTTGCGAAAACTTCCACCGGCCACTCCACCCCCTACGCCGGGGAGGGACTGGATCACTTTACTGATGTCAAAGTTTCCACCCGGATTGGCACGGATCTCTTCCGTGGTGAGTCGCTGAATGCTGAGCGGACTCTCCAACGTGGCTGCTTTGGCCGTATTCTTTTTGGTGCCGATCGATACTTCTTTCAATTCCTTGACAACAGGATCCATCTCGATCTCCAGTACGATCTCATTTCCGGAAGTGATCACGAGGTTGGAAAATAGACGTGTTTGATAGCCCACGCCGGTCACGGTCAGCGTATAGGCGCCCGGGGTGAGGTCGACGATGCGAAAGCTACCGGAGCTGTCGCTGCGTACGGAACGCCCGCCAGGTTCCAATGAAACATTCATTCGGGCCAATGCCTCCTGTGTATTTCGGTTGATGACGCGTCCGCTGATGCGGCCCTGAGCCTGCGTCAGCATGGAGATCATTAACAAGCTCAATCCCAGCAAAATTGCTCTATTTAACATGTTGTATTTCTGATGTTCAATCGTAGAAACAAATAAAAGACGGCAAAGTTCTGACCTCCCTATCTATCCAACAATGAATTATTTTTGCACCGAATTGAACCTCATGAGAAATTTATTGATGCTTTCCCTCTTGACGCTCTTGTTTGCGGGCTGTGAAAAGGAAAAAGAGGACAAACAAACAAAAGCCAAGTTTGGTGTTACCGGTTATGATCAGCCCATTCCGTGTACGATCACCTTCATCAACAATTCGGTCAATACCACTTCTTCCGAATGGTTTTTTGGGGATGGTACACGTTCTACCGAACGCAACCCAACGCATACCTACAATGCCATCGGTGATTTTTACATCAAATTGAAAGTGACCGGTGCCACCGGCGTCGATTCTGTTTGCTCGATTCTTTCGCTCAATCAAGTGATCCCAGGGAAATCAACGTTTGCGTATTTCCGGGACAAATGCGGCGGAATACCCGTCAACATTTCATTCGTAAGCTTGAATCCGCTTTCCCAGTTTTATTCCTGGAATTTTGGGTTTGGTGTCAACGCACTGGATCGCAATCCGATCGTCAACATTCCCACGGAAGGCATTTTCCCGATCAAATTCAGTTCGCAGATCAATGGCGTGCGGGACACGACGGAATTGACGTTAGTAGTTAATTAGTAGAAGGTAGAAGGATTAAGGTTTAAGCGGGCAGTTAAACCTTAATCCTTCTACTTTATACTTTTCGTATCTTCCATTAAACAATGCTACTTTCCTGAAGTCTAAAGCCTGAAATTCCCCCTGCATGTCCCGTACCCCCTCCAGCCAGCTGCTTTTCGCCTTTATTACATTGACAATCATAGCGTTAGGGTGTAAAAAAGATCAGGGAAACGGTTCGGGCGACCCCTATGAAGCCATCGAGGCGACGTTCGGAACCCGGATCGACCCGAACAACCTTGCCAATTACGCCAATCAGGGCAAACCCAATTACATCAACTTTGATAACACCGCCGGTAACAATATCACTGATGCCAAAGCCACGCTGGGGCGCGTACTCTTCTACGACAAGCAACTAAGCATCGACAATACGATCTCCTGCGGCAGTTGCCACATCCAGCAGTTTGCCTTCGGTGATACAGCACTGGCCAGTTTGGGGGTACAAGCCGGACGCACCGGCCGACACTCTATGCGTTTGGTCAATGCGCGTTTCAGCAGCGAAGTCAAATTCTTTTGGGATGAACGAGCTGCCACCTTGGAACAGCAGACCACGCAACCCATACAAGACCATGCCGAAATGGGTTTCAGCGGACAGAACGGACGACCCAATCTTGCCGCCTTGCTTAGCAAACTCTCAGGCATTGGTTACTACAAAGAATTATTCCAGTTTGTATACGGAGATCAGAACATAACAGAACCACGTATGCAGGAATGTTTATCGCAATTCATTCGAAGCATACAATCTTTTGACTCCAAATATGACGTGGGTCGTGCACAGGTGGCACAAGAGCAACAGGGCTTCCCCAATTTTTCACCACAAGAGAACATGGGAAAAAACCTTTACCTCATGCCTCCTCAATTTGGTCCCAATGGCGTCCGCACCGGAGGCGGATTGGGCTGTGGAGGTTGTCATCGCCCTCCTGAATTTGCCATCGATCCCAACAGTGGCAACAACGGGATCATCGGCGTACTAAATGGTACCGGCATTGACATCAACAATACGCGCTCTCCTTCGCTGCGCGACTTGGCCGGACCAAGCGGTCTTCCGAACGGCCCCATGATGCATACGGGTGTGATCCGCACCTTGCAAGCCGTGATCGGACATTATGGGCAGATCAACTTAGCGCCTGGCAATACGCGTTTGGATCCGAGACTTCGTCCCGGTGGATTCGGACAACAACTCAATTTGAATCAACAAGAGGTTGATGCCGTGATCGCCTTTTTGAAAACACTGACGGGTAGTGCGGTGTATACGGATGTACGATGGTCGAATCCCTTTCGTTAGAAGTTTATCGAGAGAAGTTGTGAAGAGCGATGGGAGATGGAAGATGGGAGTTTGACAACTACAAACCCAAACCTCCATCTTCAATCTTCCATCTCCCATCTTCAATCACCAAACGTTCCTGGGGCATCCATCCGGATACTTGTTCCCGAGCAGGAAGCCGATCAGAAATTCGTGTGTGCCTTTGCTGAAATTATTTAACCGGGAGGTTGTATAGTCATACGCATACCCAACCTGCACATTAGAAACATTTACGCCAAGCATTGCCGCGAACCCGTCCTCATGACGATAACTCGCGCCCAGCCAAGCGAGATTTCTGTATTGTAATTTGAAATTACCCTCCACCTGTACCGGTATCGGATTGATGTACTTCACCATCAGGGAGGGGATCAAGTTGAAGTTCTCTCCAAGCAGCGCACGAAAACCGGCCGTGGCAAATAAATGCGGCACGGTCTTTCCGGTTTGCGGACGAATATACCCATCCGAAAAATCGATGGTCTGCGGTACGATCTGCTGTGCCGACACCCCTACAAAATAATCAGCCGAATACAAATACAATCCGGCACTCATATCCAACCGCGTACGGTTAAGAATGCCTGACGTGAATACGACCGGGTCTACGGTTACATCGCCAAAATTCAATTTCGCCGCATTCAATCCGATGCGATTGAGCCCCACACCCAATCCTGCCGATAAGGTCGTGTTGGTATTCAGCGGCAAATGATAGGCGTAAGTAGCTTGTGCGGAAACGGTGCTCAGGGGACCTGTCACATCCTGCACCACTTGCATGCCGATGCCATGATGGGCATCCGGCGCTTCATATTCTTCCCAATAACTTTTTCCGCGGGGATTCTCGCCGGGCGTGGGAAAAGAAGTAGGCGAGTTCTTGCTGCTGGATTTGTTCAATGCCCCATGGATGGAGAAATAACTGGTCACCGGTGCATCCTGAATACCTACCCATTGCCGACGATGACTGGCCTTCACATCCACATAGCTCTCGATGCCCGTGATCGCGGGATTGAGTATATACTGATTTAGGATGTATTGCGTGTAATGCGGCTTCTGCTGCGCACCGGCCGAATGGACCAGCGCGAGCAAAAACAACAAACTCACTGAGCGAGACAACGTCATCATTTTCCTGTTCACAGTTAATTCCTCCAATTAATTTTTCAAGACTTTAAATTCTGTGCGACGGTTCTTGGCACGACCCGCTGGGTTGTCCTTGCCGTTGATCTTATTCGGTTCGATCGGCAAGGTTTCTCCATAACCCTTCGACTCCAGCTGCTCGGTCTTCACGCCACGCGTGATCAGATAATCGACAACTGATTTGGCGCGTCGATTCGAAAGATTCAGGTTATAGGAATCTGATCCCACATCATCCGTATGTGAACGGATCTCGATCACCGTATTCGGATTTGCCATCAACAAGTTCGCCAACGAATCAAGCACGGGGAACGAAACCGGCTGCAACGTGGCCTTATTGAAATCATACAATATGTTCGGAATCTCTACGATCGTGCCCACCGGTGGAATCGGCGGTGGAAGCGGACGAATGCAAAATGCACCCGCAGCAAATTCCAATTGATCGATCTCCATTTCTTCCGGAACCGGAATGAGCGAAACCGTATCGGCATAGCCACCGATTTTGGCAACGGCTTTCAGGGGACGAGGATCTTGCAACACCACCTGATACATACCATTCGCATCGGTTTGCTTTTGCGTGATGGCACTGTTGGTCGCCGCATCCAATATTTGTACTTGCACGCCTGGCACTGGCTTGCGATCCACACAAGAAACCACTGAACCGGTGATGGTGCGTGCCGGAATGCGACGCTGTAAGTCGAACAACTCCAAACAACAAACTGCCTCCCGATCCGAACTGAGGATCACATCTGACAAGATGTTCTTGGCTGTTCCTTTTGTATACATATATATGTCATCCTTCACGGAATTGACTGGATATCCAAGATTTACCGGCTCGCTCCATTTACCGGCAGCGCTTTTGCTTTGAAAAAAGTCATATCCGCCCATTCCAATGCGGCCATTGGAAGAAAAGATCAACGATCCGCTGGGCGCATGATAGAAAGGTGCCTGCTCATCATCGGCTGTATTGATCGCAGCGCCTAAGTTCTGTGCGGTTCCGGGCACTCCGTTTTCAATGGGTGCAACCCAAAGGTCATATCCGCCTTTGCCACCGGCACGATTGCTGGAGAAATAAAGCATTTTCCCATCGGCCGTGATGTGTGGTTGCTGATTGTTGCTTCCGACAGCGTTGATGGATTCTCCAAGTAATTCGGGTTTTGTCCACTCACCTCCATCTTTTCGTGAAACGTAAATGCTGGTCGATTTTTGATCACCTTTCAACGACCATCCGGTAAAGAACATCGTCTTTCCGTCGGGCATGACCGCTGCAGCGCCCTGATGCATCTCTCCGGCCTGCGGCAAGTATACCGGCCGCACGATCGCCGTATCCTTATCGCGCTGATAAGTGGCCTGGAATACACGGTTGACGTATTGCTTTCCTTTTGCATCCGGATCAAGGCTGCGGGTAGTGGTGAACAACAAGGTATTGTTATCCATCCACACCGGTGCATAGTTGGCACCGGGCATGTTGATGCGG
>JBDKIP010000011.1:0-8138 GCA_039797015.1 Bacteroidota bacterium | reverse complement strand
TCAACTCCCATCCCTCAACCGTTTGGCGTTCCAATTGTTAAAATCACCCTACCGCAACAGGCCCATGCATCAAAATGCGTCTAACTTGCGGTCTTTACCATCAATTATGAGAAATTTATATAGCTTATTTGCCCTGTTTTTCATCTCGTTAAGTCTGCAAGCCCAAAAATCGGATGGGGCTGTTCGGGGTCGTATCCTGGATTCAGCGTCTGTTCAGCCGGTGGCGGGAGCTACCGTCAGTTTGTTGCAAGCCGTTGACTCTTCTTTGGTTACGTTCACCGTATCCAATAAGAATGGCCAGTTCGAGTTCAAGGGCCTGGCTGCCGGCGATTACAAGATCGTCATTGCGCATCAAAGCCTGGAACCGTATCAAAAGCTGATCAGCATCACAGCTGAAAATCGCTCCATAGATCTTTCCGACCTGAAGATCTCACCAAAAGTGAAGACCTTGAGTGATGTAGTGATCAATACCGATGCGCCGGTACAGATCAAGGGCGATACGGTGCAGTTCAAGGCAGATGCGTTCAAGACCAGGCCGAATGCTACTGTAGAGGATTTATTGAAAAAGATCCCCGGGGTGCAGGTAGATAAGGACGGGGGCGTAACCGCGCAAGGTGAAAACGTACAAAAGATCTATGTGGATGGAAAGGAGTTCTTCGGGAATGATCCCAAGCTTGCTACGAAGAATCTGACAGCGGATATGGTGGAAAGTGTGCAGGTGTTCGACGACATGAGTGAGCAGGCCCGATTTACGCGCGTGGATGATGGAAGTCGATCCAAGGCAATCAACATCAAACTGAAAAAAGACAAGAACAAAGGGGTGTTTGGTCGTGCGCTGGTGGGTCATGGCGACCAAGGCCGTTACGAAGGAAACCTGAGTGCGAACATTTTCAACGGAAACAATCGGCTGTCGCTGTTGATGAATACAAACAACATCAACAAGCAAGGTTTTTCTTTCTCTGACATCGTTAGCTCCATGGGCGGATTCAGCGCGATGGGCGGCGGTGGAGGAGGCGGATTCGGTGGTGGTGGTGGTGGCGGCGGCGGTATGAGCATGGGAGGTGGTTCTGTGATGGTCACCCGTGGCGGCGCTGGTGGTTTTGGCGGATTTGGTGGCGGGGGTACTGGTCCAACCGGCATCACCACGTCTCTTTCAACCGGATTGAATTTCAACACCGAGTACAAATCCAAACTCAAGGCCAGCGGTAGTTATTTCTTCTCCAATTCAAACAACGAGCAGCGGCAGGAAACCTATCGGCAGACCTTTTTCCCGGGCGATTCGATCGCGTATTTGAATCGAAACAGTTATTCCGACAACACCAATCAGAACCACCGTGTGAACATGCGCATCGAGTACATGATCGATTCCATGAATTCGATCTTGTATACACCTACGCTTACCTTCCAGCATTCGGATAATTTCAGTGAGGACAGTTCTTGGACCCGTTCCGTATCGCCTACACTGAATTATCTGGCCCTGACCAGCAACACCGTCAACACCAACGTGCGCGACGGGATCAATGCCGGCAACAATCTTTTGTATCGTCGTCGTTTCAACAAGATCGGCCGTACGTTTACTTTGGGATGGAACAACACGTATGGAGAGAGTGAAAGTGAAGGATACAACCGTTCTCCGATCTATTTCTACAAGCCCGATGGCAGTGCACAGGGCGGCTTGAACCAGAACCAGCAGAATCTGCAAAAGACCTTTACGCGAAACAATGTGTTGAGTACGTCGTATACCGAACCCCTGGCGGCCAACAAAGTTTTGGAGGTGAATTACGCGTATACCCTGAACAAGAACACATCCGATCGGCGTACGTTCAATTACAATGCGTTGACAAATGAATACGACATTGTCAACCTGCCGCTCACGAATCAATTTGAAAACACCTTTGAGGCCAGTCGTTTTGGCGCGAACTTCCGTGTGCAGGAAAAGAAGTACAACTACCAAATCGGCTTGGGGGCACAGCGGGCTACGCTGACCAGCGACAGTTATCAGGCCGTGCTCGGAAAGGATTCTGTCACCAAGCAGTCGTTCACGAATTTCTTCCCACAGGCCAGTTTCAATTGGACACCCAGTCGCACAAAAGGCATACGATTCAATTACAGGGGCCGCACCAATCAGCCCACTGTAACTCAATTACAAGATGTATTGGATGTATCCAATCCGTTGTTCGTCCGCACCGGCAACCCCGCGCTGGATCAGGAGTTCAGTCACAATGTGAACTTGAATTACAATACATTCAACATGGTGACGTTTCAGTACATCGCAGCGAACATCAACGTCAATGCGGTACAGAATAAGATCGTGAACAGCATTGATACCTTGCGCAAGGGAATTCAGCTGACGCGTCCCGTGAATTTGAACGGTGCGCTGACCGGTTCCGCCTTCATCACCGTCGGACTCCCATTCAAGAATCCAAAACTCAAGGGGTCCAGCCTCAACTTTTCCTCCTTCATTCTTTACAATCGTGACGTGAGTGAGCTGTATAAGCAACTCAATGTGGGTAAGACCATCACGATCACGCAATCGGCCGGCGCCAACTTCAACTTGAAAGAGAAATGGGATCTTGCCTTCAAAGGAAGCTTGTCGTATTACAACATCAAATACTCGGTCAATACCGCGCTGAATGAATCATATCTGGCGCAGACCTATTCGTTCGATGTAGCCTACACGTTCCCGAAGAATTTCATTTTGGCAACGGACATCGATTATTATGTGAATACGGGACGTGCTGCCGGGTTCAACCAATCGATTCCGTTGTGGAATGCCAGCTTTGCCAAGCAGTTTCTGAAAAAGAAAAATGCCGAATTGAAATTCACGATCAATGACATCTTGAATCAAAACCAAAGCATTGCGCGAAACACGGGCGACAACTATTTTGAAGATGTGCGCAGCATGGTGCTTCGTCGCTACTTCATGGTTAGTTTTCTCTACAACCTGAATCGGGTGGGCGGTAAGAGCGGTCAGCAATCGCCTGCCGGCATGCCACGCTTCATGGAGCGGAACATGCGGGATGTGCGCATTTATTAGTTTAGTGAACAGGGTTTAGGGTTTAGTTCATTCAATTTGAGTGCTAAACGCTAAACCCTGCTCCCTAAACATTCTTTTCGTAATATTGATTCAAATCCCGTCTTATCAAACAAGTACTATTTCTCTTGTTGCTCGTCCCGATGCTAACCAACGCGCAGTTGCGCATACCGGGCATGAAAAATGAATTGGCGACGGCCGTGAAGCAAGTGTTGGAAGATTTTCCAAACGGGTATAAGAATTTGTTGGGGGAGCCGGGCGACAGCAGTTTTGCCTCGAAGGTTACCTTGCCGGATGCGGAGTCGGTCAATTTTGTGCAGCATTCGCAATATGGTCGTTCGGTCATCAGTTGGCAGGCAACGTTGCTGACCACTGACGATCATGAACAGGCCCGAAAGAAATTCAAAGCAGCGCATCAGCAATTGCAGGGGCTAACGGTTCGATTGGGTTCACGATCATACAAATTGCATTGCCCTTACAAGTCACCGGAGGAGAATCAAAAATTCAGCTCGCTGCTGTTTGAGTTGCAGCCTTCCAATAGTTATACCGAGCCCATCAACGTCGAACTTCAATTGTTGTTTCAAATGCCCATGGATTGGACGGTAGGGGTACTGATCTATGACCGCGACCGAAAGGATACCGACCCCGGGCGCATCTTACGATCTTTTTAGTAGAAGGATTAACGTAGAACGTTTAAACTTAAACCTTCTACTTTCTACGGTCTCCCCGGTATTTCCAATTCTTCTCTTCTAGGGGAAACCCCTAGAACCTGAAATTAGTGGCTGTTGAGGCATGAAAGGGGGCATGAATTCGCTTTCTTAGACAAGAATTCATCCTACTTGTTCGATCCTTTGCATATAAACAAGGCCATTTTGGCTGAGCGGGCGCACAACCTTCGTTGGGCGGAGTTGCCGGGTGACGTCATTCCCCTTACGGCAGCGGACCCGGATTTTCCGACGGCTCCGGTCATCGGAGAGGCCATTGCCCGTTTTAGTCGCGACCATTATTTTTCGTACGGGGCGTCACAGGGACAATTGGCTTTTCGCGAGGCCATGGCGGCATTCATGCAGCATAAGCGGAATGTATCGGTTGGGGTGGATGGGATCCTGCCGGTGGACAGTGCTGCTTTCGGTATTTATCTGACTTGTAAAACATTACTTCGTCCGGGTGACGAGGCCATCGTCTTCGATCCGGTCGATTTCCTGTTTGCGTATTCCGTGGAAGCGGTTGGCGGTACGGCGGTACGTTTTCCGATTCCCGCAGGGGCCAACAACATCGATTTTTCCGCAATGGAGTCATTGATCACCCATCGGACCCGACTCATCTGTTTGTGCAATCCGCTGAACCCGACCGGAAAAGTTTTTACAAAAGAAGAATTGCAATCGCTTGCTGCTTTTGCAGCGAAACACAATCTCTATATTCTATCGGATGAGATTTGGAGTGACATCGTGTTTGCGCCCAATACATTCACCTCGATTGCCTCTTTGGGCAAAGACATTGCCGACCGAACCATCACGGTTACGGGATTTAGCAAGTCATACGGATTGGCCGGACTTCGTTTGGGTGTGGTGATGGCCACCGATCCGGAACTCTTCAAACGTCTTTATCTGAACTCCTTGCATAGCACGACCATTCACGGAGTAAACATTCTTTCTCAGGTGGCCGGAACGGCTGCATTGACCGAAGCACAGGACTGGCTGGCGGGATTTCTTCAGCACCTGCAGCGCATGCGCGATCTATCCGTGGAGCGACTCAATAATATACCCGGACTTTCCTGTTCATCGCCGGAGGGCTGTTATGTGGTGTTGGCGGATGTTCGCCAAACAGGTTTGAGCGCTGCGGAGCTGCAGGCTCGTTTGTTGAAAGAGGCAAAGGTGGCCGTGGTGCCGGGATTGGAGCGTTGGTTTGGTCCGAGTGCAGCCGGCACCATTCGGATCAGTTTTGCTACCACAGAATCTTTGTTGAACGAGGCATTCGATCGAATCCAAAAAAATCTTTCCATCCCATGCGTATCGTAATCATCGGTGGAGGCATTGCCGGACTGGTGTTCGGCATCATGATGCGCAGACGCGGTCATGAGGTGATCGTGAACGAGCGTTTTGATGGCATTCCCGTACATGGAAATGCATTCATGGTGCATGGGGAAGGACTGGCTTTGTTGCGGGAGCTGGGAGAAACAAATGAGTTGCCCGGACAAACCATCGATAGTTTTCTGATGAAGCGTCCCAATGAAGAAGAGGTGCGCTACATCAAGATGGATCCCTGGCAATGTGTGAAGCGATCCGATCTGATCAGCTATCTCGTTCCGTTATTGGGCGAAGACTGCATTCAGTACAACCGTGATTTTTCTCATTTCCTATATGAAGGGGATAAAGCCGTGGCGGCTGTTTTTACTGACGGATCGGTGGAGCGCGGAGACTTTTTTGTGGGGGCGGATGGTCGTCAGTCGAAAGTGCGCGAACAGATATTGGGCCCCACCTTGTTCTCTTCCGTGGAAGTGCATGAGATCCTGGGACTCGTTCGAGATCCCGAATTGATCGCGAAGGCTCCTTCGCTGTTTCAAAAATTTCAGCATGGGGAGAAAGGTCTTTCGTTTGGATACATTCCGTATTCAAACGATGAATTGATCTGGTACATACAATACGATGTAAACTTATTGCCTTGTCATTTGAGCACGAAGGATGACCTGCGCGAGGCGAGTCTCGAGCTCATGCAGGATTTTCCGGAGTCGGTCCGTTCATTGATTGAGCAGACCGATTTTGACAAGGCTTATCTATGGAAAACCCGCGATTTCAATCCCCTTCCTCGCTTTCACAGCGAGAACATTGTGTTGATGGGAGACGCCGCTCATGTGGCGCTTCCCTTCACCAGTGCCGGCACCACCAATGCGATCTATGATGCGCAAACGCTGGTGGGCTGCATGGAACATTATTCTGAGTTGAACGAGGCATTTACTTGTTATTACAAGCAGCGAATTGGTCCGGTTTCTGAGCATGTTCGCTGGGGACGTCAGCTGAAAGAGTCTTTTCTCCGTCCCAATTCCATCTCCGATGATCAACTGGAGACGCCTCTGATCGGGAAGCTTACCGGAAAAGCAGAAAGTATTCAAGCCAGCTCAAAAGTGGAGATTCTGTATTTCACGGATCCGATCTGCTCTACTTGCTGGACCATCCAGCCAGAGCTGCGGAAACTGAAACTTACTTACGGAGATCGGCTTTCGTTTCGCTATGTGATGGCGGGCATGTTGCCGGGGTGGACAAATTTCAACCGGGGCGGTATCCGACATCCCAAAGATGTGGCATCTCACTGGGATGAGGTTGCTCGTGAATCTGGCATGCCGATCGATGGGGCCCTCTGGATTGAGTCACCACTGCAATCCTCTTTCCCTCCCTCGATCGCATTCAAGGCGGCGCAAATACAAAGCATTGACAAGGCCATTATCTTTTTGAGAAAGATCAATGAGATGGTCTTCATTCACAAAGTCGACATCACCCGTACGGAGGTGATCAAGCAATTGGCTTATGAGAGCGGACTGGATGCTGCTCGACTCGTACGTGACCTCACGGGGAAGGCCGTACAGTTATTCTATCAAGATCTTCAGCTGACCAAAGAATTAAAAGTCGATATCCTGCCCACGTTCATTTTCCGAAAGAATGGCAAAGTGATGGAGCGAATGATGGGCGGTATGGACATGAGAAGTTTCGAATCGGTCGTCATGCAACTGGATCCAACACTCTACAAGATCAAGAAAGAGGTGTCTCCGGTTGAATTGTTCAAAGAATATCCGAGTCTGACAAAAAAGGAATTTCGATTTCTGACAAATACGTCAGACGATCAGGCCGATCAGATGCTGGCCAGTCTGATGCAATGCGGAAGCATCAAAGAATGCCGAACAGACATCGGTTCGATTTGGATGGCAGAAGCAGTTTAAAGTAGAAGGATTATGGTTTAAACTTCAACCTTAACCCTTAATCCTTAACCCTTCTACCTTCCTCCTCTGCCCATTTTTTATCCCAGTAAAACGTTCCGAAGGGGATGATCGAGGCGAGGAACGCAGTGATCACCCAGGTGAAAGAATGTTTGGCTTCTTGTTTCACGTCGAGGGCCAGGATGCCCATTGCCACGAACAGAAATCCGTGTATCGATCCGACCACGCTGACAGCCATCGGAAGATTTGCCACATATTTCAGCGGCATCGCGATTCCCAATAAAGCCAGATAGGAATATCCTTCCCATTGGGCAATGCGGCGAAAACGCTGATAGGCTTTTTTCATGATCAGTAAAGAATGACTTGTTCTTCGATGTTTTCGGGAATGGTGCGCCATTCGTATTGCTGATTGCGCAACTGCGGTTCGAATCCGGCTTCCCGGATCGCATCCTGAATGGTTTTATAGGTAAATCGATGCGGTGCTCCGGCAGCGCTGACCACATTCTCTTCGATCATGATGGATCCATAATCATTCGCGCCGGCATGCAAGCAGATGGCGGCGGTTTGTCGACCTACCGTCAACCACGATGCCTGTATGTTGAGGATGTTCGGGAGCATGATGCGGCTGATGGCGATCATGCGGATGTATTCTTCCGTCGTAGTCAGGTTTTGCACGCCGCGGATCTTGGCGAGTAGGGTATCCACGTCTTGGAAGGTCCATGGTATGAAGGCCAGGAATCCTTTTGCCGTGGCAGGTTTTTTTGCTTGTACGTCACGGATCTTGATCAGGTGTTCGAATCGTTCTTCGAGGGTTTCGACGTGACCGAACATCATCGTGGCAGAGGTGGTGATGTGTTGGTTGTGTGCTTCGTGCATGATGTCGAGCCACTCTTGTGCCCCGCATTTTCCATTGCTGACGAGTCGGCGTACGCGATCCACGAGAATCTCCGCACCAGCGCCCGGTAGCGAATCGAGTCCGGCTTCCTTCAACGCGCTCAATACTTCTTTGTGTGTGCTCTTTTCAAGCTTGGTGATGTGGGCCACTTCGGGCGGACCCAGCGCATGCAGCTTGATGTCGGGGAACTCTTCCTTGATCTGATGGAACGTGTCAACATAATACTTCAAACCCAATTCCGGATGATGTCCACCCTGCAGCAGCAATTGATCGCCTCCGTA
>JBDKIP010000010.1:0-7237 GCA_039797015.1 Bacteroidota bacterium | reverse complement strand
AAAGCACATGTATCCTCCGTCATGGGCGATGCATTCGGGGAGCCGACCTGTGTTCGCTTTTCCTTTGCCAACAGCATGTCCAAGATCGAAGAAGGGTGGGGGCGAATCAAAAAAGCACTGGCAGCCTTGCATTAATCTTTTGCGGAGAGGTGCAACAATTCCTGGTGTATGTCCAACACCTGTTGCAGCAGCGGCTGTTGTTCATCGTTCAGGATCACCCGGTCGCAGAGCCTGCGTTTGAGTTCTTCATCGATCTGTCGGTTCATGCGCGCCAACACGGTCTCGCGGTCGACCGCATCTCGCTGCATCACCCGATGGATCCGCAGTGGCTTGGGCGCATATACGCAAAGGATCAAGTCCAACCCCTCGCCGGCACCGCTCTCAAAGATCAACGCGGATTCTTTCACGACATATGGGGCCTGCTGCGCGGCCATCCATTTTTTGGCATCGGCGATGGTGGCCGGGTGAATGATCTGGTTCAGCTTTTCCAGCGCGGTGGGGTTCTGAAACACAATCGAGGCAAGCTTTTGGGTATTCGGTACATTTCCCGTGTAAACTTCTTCACCGAAAGCGGCTTGAATGGCATTTCGAATGGATTCATCTTCGCGCATCAGGCGCTTGGCTTCGAGGTCCGATGAATAGATGGGTATGCCCAGCGACTGAAAGATGCGCGCGACGGTCGATTTGCCGCTGCCGATTCCCCCGGTGAGTCCGATGCGTAGCATGCTTAAATGTACGAATGAAAAAGCCCGTCTTGTTTGAGAAGACGGGCGTTGATCAAATTCGTGGGATTATTTTTTTTCTGTCGTGGGCTTGTTCAAGGCGGCGGTCCAATCCATGCTGATCGCAGAACGCTCGATCTTGAGGTAGCTACCCGGACTCACCTCCAATTGAAGGGTTCCGTCCTCATTCACCTTATTGATCGTTCCGTGGATACCGGCAATCGTCACCACTTTCTCTCCTTTACCCATCTCTTCGATGAATTTCTTTTGTTCTTTTTGTTTTTTGGCTTGTGGGCGAATGAAGAATAACCAGAAGACCAAAATGATCATGCCCATGAAGACCAATGAACCGTAATCGCCCAGCGGACTATTGGGTTTTCCGGCTGCGTTGCCGCCGGGAGGGGGCATGCAGGAGGAGAGGGATGCAACGACAAAAAGACCTGCCAGTAAAATGCGATTGATCATAAGGGATGTATTGATTTGTGTGAATTATTTGATTTCGATCTCTCCGGAAAAGCTCAGGGTGGTTTCCCGGTTGGGCTTGATGTTTCCGAATACATGAACTTGTTTCATGATCGTTCCTTGTCCACTGCCATTGAAGGTTGCTTTGATCTTACCCTCTTCTCCAGGTGCGATCGGCTTCTCAGGTTTTTCCGGAACAGTACAACCGCAGGATGCGGAGGCATTGTCAATCACCAAGGGTTTGTTTCCCACGTTCTTGAAGCGCCAAACAATGTCGATGGATTCATTCGCCTTCAATTTTCCCAATTGACGATCGATGGGATCCAGCCACTCCACTTCCGTGAGATTCAAGGTGTCGGCCAGTGCTTCTTGCAGGGCCTCTTTTTTTTGAACATCCTGTCCCGTTGTGGGTTCTGATTTGGTGTTCTCTTTGCAGGCGATAAAGAAAAGGGAAGCGATGCTAAGGAGTAGGAACTTCTTCATGGCAAAAGTTATGTGCAAATATAACCAATGATGATTATGATTTTCGGAACTCGATCTTGTTCAATTCCCCTGCTTTGGCCAGTTCCTGATGGATGTTGTCCAAAATGCCGTTCACAAATTGACCGGATTGGCCGGTGCTGTATTCTTTGGCCAGGTCGATGTATTCGTTGAGGGTGACCTTGGGTGGAATGGTTTCAAAATACAGGAGCTCCGACAATCCCATTTTCATGAGGATCATGTCGAGGCTGGCGATCCGCTCCGGATCCCAATTCTTCAATTTCGGCACGATCAGGCTTTGCAGGTGTTCGGATTTATCCAGCACAGTCCTCAGCAGTTCTTTTCCGAAAGCCAACTTGTCGGCAGGAATCAATTGATCGAACGAAACACCATCTTTTTTTCCGCTGAGTTTCCCGGGTTTTTGCAAATACTGCGTCAGCACCTGAAGGATCGCTTCGGCATCGTCCTCCCAATTGGAGAAGTGATCTTCCAACCATTCCTCGTACGCTTCGTTCTCGATCAGGTGATCGTTCAGGATTTGCAGGAGGATTTTTTTCTCGTCGGCCCGGGTACGGGTAGGTTTGGAAATATATAATTTATAATGTTCGGATTCGAGCAACTGCGCATGCATTCGTTTGATCAGGTCGCCGATGCCGTGTCGGGCTGATTGGTCCTTTTTCAGGTGCTCCGAAAGAGTGGCGTCTTGCTGGATCTCCCAGAGGATCTCATTGCCCGCCAATTTGGTGTTGATCTGCAGGTCTTCTTCTGTGGGGAGGTGTTTGGAGGCTTTTCGGTGTGCATAAACCTCAACTTGTCTGCCCAACTCCGTCAGCGTCCACAGCAGGAAAACCAACAATTCCCGGGTTTGGTCGAATTGTTTTTGAAGGGATTTTACGGGGTCGGGACGCGCATCGGTCACATCCAGGGTGGAGTGGGAATAAAGGGTGTGCATGACTTTGACCCGGATGTTTCTGCGACTGATCATGGTAAGAACTTGCGGCCGCAAAGATAGGACAGAACCCGGCATGTTGGGCTGACAGTTTTTCTGTTCCAAGTCGCTGAAAACAAGGTTTTGAGGAATCTTTTTCAGTCGCGACTGCTAAAATTTCAGTTTGTCCCCCTGTGGCATGTTATTTACAGTACCTTCGCCGCCCGCCCGCCGAGGGCTGGCAATCATTCAAAAATTTTAAAAACCAATACGATTATGGCTAAGAAAGTCAACGTAACCCCGCTCCACGACCGGGTGATCGTGAAAGCAGCAGCCGCTGAAGAAAAGACCGCCGGAGGAATCATCATTCCCGACACGGCCAAGGAAAAACCACAACGCGGAACGGTCATCGCGGCCGGTCCCGGTAAAAAAGACGAACCCGTAACGGTTAAGCCCGGAGACACCGTCCTCTATGGTAAATACGCCGGTACCGAAATCCAGATCGAAGGATTGGATTACCTCATCATGCGTGAATCCGACATCCTCGCCATCGTTTGAACCATACATTAAACTAATTAAATATATACCATCATGGCAAAACAGATCTTCTTCGACATCGAAGCCAGAAATAAAATGAAAAAAGGCGTTGACACTCTTGCCAACGCCGTGAAAGTGACCCTGGGTCCAAAAGGCCGCAACGTCGTCATCGAGAAAAAATTCGGTGCACCTTCTGTTACGAAAGACGGGGTGACCGTTGCCAAGGAAATTGAATTGGAAGATCCCATCGAGAACATGGGTGCCCAAATGGTGAAGGAAGTGGCATCCAAAACCGCTGACATCGCCGGAGACGGAACCACCACCGCCACTGTACTGGCGCAAGCCATCATCAGCGAAGGACTGAAAATGGTAGCCGCCGGTGCCAATCCGATGGACCTCAAGCGTGGCATCGACAAGGCCGTTTCATTGGTTGTCGCCAATCTGAAAGGTCAAAGCCAAACCGTAGGATCCGACAGCAAAAAGATCCAACAGGTTGCCACGGTTTCCGCCAACAACGATGAAACCATCGGTAAGTTGATCGCTGAGGCATTTGTGAAAGTAGGGAAGGAAGGCGTGATCACCGTGGAAGAAGCAAAAGGAACCGATACCACCGTGGATGTGGTAGAAGGCATGCAGTTCGACCGCGGTTACATCTCTCCTTACTTCGTAACAAACAGCGAGAAGATGGAAGCGGAATTGCAAAATCCCTACATCCTGATCTACGACAAAAAGATCAGCAGCATGAAAGACATCCTGCACATTCTGGAGAAAGTGGCTCAGGGCGGACGTCCGCTACTGATCATTGCAGAAGACCTCGAAGGAGAAGCACTGGCTACACTCGTTGTGAACAAACTGCGTGGTACACTGAAAGTGGCTGCCGTGAAAGCCCCCGGATTTGGTGATCGCCGCAAAGAGATGTTGCAAGACATCGCGATCCTGACCAAGGGCATCGTGGTGAGCGAGGAGCAAGGATTCAAGCTGGAGAATGCCGACATCAGCTACCTCGGTCAGGCTACTTCCGTCACCATCGACAAAGACAACACAACCATCGTTGGCGGTAAAGGAAAGAAAGAAGACATCACTGCCCGCGTGAATCAGATCAAAGCACAAATCGAAACAACTACCTCCGACTACGACAAGGAAAAACTGCAAGAGCGTTTGGCCAAGTTGAGCGGTGGTGTAGCGGTTCTGTATGTGGGTGCTGCCACCGAAGTGGAAATGAAAGAGAAGAAAGACCGCGTGGATGATGCACTGCACGCCACACGTGCCGCCGTGGAAGAAGGAATCGTTCCCGGTGGGGGCGTGGCCTTTATCCGTGCGATCGATTCACTCGATGCAAAAGTGAAAGGTCAGATGGAAGATGAGCAAACCGGTATGGCGATCGTTCGTCGTGCACTCGAGGAGCCCATCCGTACCCTCACCGCCAATGCCGGCATCGATGGATCCATCGTGGTACAGAAGATCAAAGAAGGAAAAGGTGATTTCGGTTTCAATGCCCGCACAGAAACCTATGAGAATATGTTCAAGGCCGGCGTGATCGATCCCACCAAAGTAAGCCGCGTAGCCCTGGAGAATGCAGCCTCCATCGCCGGCATGCTCCTGACCACCGAATGCGTCATTGCCGACAAACCCAAGAAGGAAGAGCCACACACACACGGCGCTCCCGACATGGGCGGCATGGGATATTGATAATCAGGGGATTAATCTAGCTTTACGACAATGCCCACCAGACCCGGTCTCATCAGAGACCGGGTTTTTTTGTGGACAAAGACCCGAATCCGATGTTCAATAAATCCCTATTTTTATCGGATGTTGGGGCACCGTCAAATCGGTACCTGATCCTAGTCATTTATTAAAACCAAAACATGAGAAATTTTTTACTCTCCTTGTTCGCGGTGTTGATGTTTTCTTCTGCTTTCGGACAAGCCAGAAGCTTCTGGTCAATGACCGACGAAAGCCAAGCCGGCATTGATCTGTTCAAAGCCAGCAACAGCAAACGTCCCAGTGCTTTCAAATTATTTCGTCTCGATGAAACGGCCTTCAAGCAGTTCATGGCGAGTGCACCCCACGAGCGCAATGTGCCTGTAAGTGCTTCTCCCTTCATCGTCGATTTCCCCATGCCCGATGGCAGCATCGAGAAATTCCGTGTGGTGAATGCGCCCTCGATGGAAGCCGGTTTGGCTGCCAAATTCCCCGGCATCAATTCCTATGCGGGACAAGGTGTCAATGACCCTTCTGCGAATATTCGATTCGACGTTTCCATGCATGGTGTACATGCCACCATTCTGAAAGGCAACAATATTCCTGTATACATCGACCAGATGTATCAGAATTACTATCGCGTGGTGCGCAGAAGCGACGTGACAGATGCACCCATGAACTTTGAGTGCTTCACCGAGAGCTTCCAAAATCAAATGAGCAACCGCGAAGGCGTTGAGAACAATGCCGACGATGGCAAACTTCGTACCTATCGCTTGGCGATGATCTCCGGTGCAGAGTTCTCTTTGCATTTCATTCCCACCGGCGGATTGCCTTCATTGGCCGACTCCGTAGCAGCAGTCATTGCTGCGCAGAACAGCCATGTTACGCGTACCAACCAAGTGTATGAGCGCGATTTCGGTGTACGCCTGGTGCTCGTATCAAACAACAACCAGGTTGTTTATTTCAATCCCGCCACCGACCCCATTGCCAATCCCAACGCCCCGAATGGTACCACCTGTATGGCGGCCATCGATGCACAGATCGGAAACGGCAACTACGACATCGGACACACCGAGAGCAAAGGAAATGACAATGGAAACGCAGGCTGTATCGGTTGTGTGTGTAACAACACAAACAAAGGACGCGGTTGGACCGTTTACCTCAACCCTTCGTTGCTTGAATTTTTTGTGATCGACTACCTCACACACGAGATCGGTCACCAATTTGGTGCCAACCACACATTCTCCTTCAACCTGGAAGGAACGGGTGTGAACGTAGAGCCCGGAAGTGGTGTAACCATCATGGGTTATGCCGGTATCACCGGATCAACAGATGTGGCGCCACACAGCATCGAGCTTTTCTCTGTTAAGAGCATCGAGCAAGTAACCAACTACATCAAAACCGGAACCGGTGCCACCTGTGCGGCTCAAACCACCACAGGAAACACCGCGCCAACGGTGAACGCCGGTACAGATTACATCATCCCGATCTCTACACCGTTCAAATTGACCGGAACCGCAACCGATCCGGATCCTACCGATGTACTCACCTACAATTGGGAGCAGATCGATGTGCGCACAGGTGCCTTCCCCAGCATTCCGGTTGCTACCGCAACGAATGGCCCAATGTTCCGCACCTATCTTTCTTACACTGTGCCAGAGCGGACCTTCCCCTCACTCCAATACATTTTGACCGGCGCCAACGGATTCCAGTGGGAAGTGCTTCCTTCTGTGGCCCGTCCGCTGAACTTCCGCTTCATTGCCAAGGACAACCGTGCAGGTGGCGGCAACAACGAGTCGGATGACATGTTGGTCACCGTTTCCAATCTTGGCCCCTTCCTGATCACGACTCAGAATACGGCCGTGACCTGGACAGCAGGTACAACTGAAACAGTCTCTTGGTCAGTCAATGGCACGACCGGGGCGCCCATCAACTGCGCGAACGTGAAGATCTCGGTGTCTACTGACGGCGGTACTACATTCACTACGCTGGTAGCCAGCACACCCAACGATGGTTCTGAAGTGATCACCGTTCCCAACACGCCGAGCACCACCTGCCGCGTGAAAGTGGAGGCCGTTGGCAACATCTTCTTTGACATCAACAACGCCAACTTCACCATCATCCCGCCGCCGTTCGGATTTATTTTCGGATCGACCACCGCGGCTACCGCTGCTTGCCCGGCACCTGCCAGCATGAGCGTTACATTACCAGTTAACTCAGCGGGTGGATACAACAACCCCGTAACGCTTTCTACTACTTCTACGTTGCCTGCTGGTACCACCGTTTCTTTTGGTACGAACCCTGTTACTCCTACCGGATCCAGTGTGGTCACCCTGAACGGTACCAATACACTGAATGCCGGTACCTATACCGTAACCGTACAAGGAGTGGGGGCCGGAGCAGGTAA
>JBDKIP010000009.1:0-2887 GCA_039797015.1 Bacteroidota bacterium | reverse complement strand
ATTTGCCAATTGGCACGAAAAGCCATGAATTACAAGTATGGGATAGCAAAAGACATTTCATAGCAGTAAAAAGGGCATGGCTTACTAAAATCGGATTGCACCATAACAGAAGTCAGACGGGATCAATTTTCGACAGGTGGACTCTATCTTTAACACGTGAGTCGCATCAAACAGGTCATGCACATCGGCTACTCGCCCCGAAACCGGGTGGAACTGATCCGCGGAGGCAGAACCTATTTCACCCGTTTGGAACAACTCATCCGGGAGGCCCAGCATTCCATCCATTTTCAATTTTACATTTTTGAACCCGACGAAACCGGCGACCGGGTAATCGAACAATTATCGAACGCAGCATCCAGAGGGGTAACTATTTTCCTGCATCTCGATGCATATGCCTCTGCCAATCTTGATCGGACGCGCGTAGAAAAACTTCGCGCATCCGGAGTCCGGGTAAAATGGTTTGAACCCTTACTCCGAAGCACCCGTTTTTATGTAGGAAGACGTCTTCACCACAAAATCATAGTGGTCGACGGGGTGAAACTACTGATTGGCGGACTCAACATCTGCGATCGGTACAACGACCTGCCGAATGAGCCCGCCTGGTTTGATCTGGCCGCCTATCTCGAAGGTGAAACCGCCTACATTGTCTATCATCAATGCCGATCGGTTTGGGGCGAGAAAGACTTACCCGCCCGTATAGAATGGAAATTCATCGACGCAATGTGTGACAGCATCCCGGAGGCGCAGCAAAAAGCATGTCGGATCCGATACAACGACTGGGTCCGACGCAAACGCGAGATCACCCGAAGCTATCTGGAGCAATTTCAAGCAGCGGAAAAAAACATGCTGATCTGCTGCAGTTATTTTTTACCCGGGCGACTCCTTCGAAGAAAAATTTCACAGGCCCGCACTCGAAACGTACGCATCCGAGTGATCCTGACCGGTGTTTCCGATGTGCCACTAGCCAAAGCAGCCGAACGATATCTGTATCGCTGGATGCTCGACCGGGGCATTGAGATCTATGAATATGAAGCCAACGTATTGCATGCAAAAGTGGCTACGGTAGATGACAAGTGGACCACCATCGGATCCTATAATGTGAATGAAATATCAGCACTCGCCTCCCTGGAAGCAAACCTGGACGTGCGCGACAAAAATTTCGCCGTGGTCACCCGCATGCTGTTGGAAGACACCATTCGAAACGATTGCAAACGGATCGATCCAATTGCCTATGCTGCTTATTCAGGATTTCTACAACGGATCGGACAACGCATCTCGTTCTACATCATTCATGCCGTGCTTCGACTCTTCACCTTCTATTTCCGTCAGGAATGAGTTACTGACAACCCCACCCACCGATCCGCTCCCACAAACGCTGCACTGTGGAAAGTCCCCATCCCTGAAATCGTCCGCGCTGGATCACCAATGAATTGTCTTCCGGATGAGACAGATAGTAATAAAAAACGAACGGTGCGCTAGGGTTGGTCCACCCCTGCTGCTGACCAAATCGGAGATCACTAAAAATCAAACTATCCCTTCGCAAGTCCGCCACATAATACCCCTGCGAAAACCGAATGAGGTGCTGCAAGGGCTCATGACCAAAAAGCGGATATAACAACGTATCCCTGCGCGGAAAGAAACGAAAAGACATGGTATCGCAACGATCGAACAACGATCGATGGCCCACATACGCTCCATCGGGTCGATTCACCACAGCATACCATAGCCACGTATTCAGCGGCGTGGGGGTAGTGAGATAAGCGGAATCAGACCAGTTTCGTCTAGACATCTCTTTTCGAACAACTTCATCGATCTGATATTTATGGGTGCCGGCGTATCCGAGATAAATGATGCTGCAAAAAAGTCCGACCTGACTGATCCGCAACCGCCAGGGATGTTGCCTTCGTAACACCAACAACAGAAATAAGGCAATACCCGGGCCAACCGAAAAAAACGGATCGGCTACAAACAGCCAATTGAAGGCAATGCGCGCATGGGAGAAGGGTTCAAACCATCCGGTTCCATATACATTGAAACCATCCAAGAGTAAATGTAAAAATACCAACACCCCAAAAAATCCATATGCCTTTCGGCGCTGGGGATAGGCCCCGGGATGCAATCGGGCATGCGCCTGCACCAGCAAATACATGGAAATAAAGGCAAATACGATCGAATGGGTAAATCCTCGATGCGCCAGAAGGTCCTCGGCCGGGTCATTCCAGATGCCGGCAACAAAATCAATGTCGGGCAAACTATGTGCGAGGGCTCCCCAAAGCATGGCCTTGCGACCAAGTTGTTTTCCGGCCATCCACTCCCCAAGACAGGCTCCGATCGCAATGTGGGTCAGTGAGTCCATAGAATTAAAGATAAGCGGGATGTTGAATTATTGCGATGATACTGCTCAAGGCTGGAGCCGTATCTTTGAGAAAGAAGTCTCACCATGGATCTTGCCTATCAACAAAATGAGGATCGGTATCGCCAGCTGCTAAGCGATTTGCGTCAGCGGCTGGATAAGATCCACCTCGGCGGCGGCCCTGCTGCACAAGAGAAACAACGTCAAAAAAATAAACTGCCCGCGCGCGAACGCATCGAATGCCTGATCGATCCGGGTTCGGATTTTTTGGAGATCGGTGCATTGGCCGGATATGACATGTTCGGTGAACATGGGGGTTGCCCGGCCGGTGGCACCATTGGCGGCATTGGAACCGTGAGTGGACGACGCTGCATGATCGTCGCCAACGACGCCACCGTCAAAGCCGGCGCCTGGTTTCCCATCACCGGTAAAAAGAATTTACGCCTACAGGAGATCGCGATGGAGAACCATCTTCCTGTCATCTACCTCGTAGATAGTGCCGGAATTTATCTCCCCCTGCAAGAAGATATTTTT
>JBDKIP010000008.1:0-3613 GCA_039797015.1 Bacteroidota bacterium | reverse complement strand
ACCCGTTGGATTGCCCTCTTTTGATTCGGTACGCGTCAAGGGATATCAGTATGATCCGGGGAAGGCAGCTCAGTTATTGTCCGAGGCCGGATACCCGGGTGGAAATGGATTGCCGTCCATTCGCCTGCAGACCATTCCCATCTATGCAGAGATGGCCAATTTCATCGCGCGACAATTGAAAGAGTTGGGGATGGTGGTGGAGGTGGATGTCGTGCAGAAGTCCTTGCTGCTCGACCTCACGGCAAAAGGAGAATCACCTTTTTTTCGTGCCTGTTGGATCGCCGATTACCCGGAGGCGGAAAACTATTTGTCTGTATTCTATTCAAAAAACCCCGCGCCCCCGAATTATACGCGGTTTAAAAATGAACGCTTTGACCGATTGTTCGAACAAGCCATTCAGGAGGTGAATGATACCATTCGATATCGCTTGTATCAGGAAGCGGACAAGATCATCGTAGACGAGGCCCCGGTTGTGCCACTTTGGTATGACCGGGTCATTCGATTGGTTCAGCCGGGTGTAACCGGATTTTCTCCGACTGCACAAAATCTGCTGGAGCTGCGACGAGCCAAGAAAAACTAAGAAGAGGATCAGTCCTTCTTCAACTTGTCTTTGAATACTTTTTTGAATTTCTCCAGCTTGGGACGAACCACCAATTGGCAATAGGGGTTGCTGTCGCCATTCAATTCGTAGTACTGTTGGTGATAATCCTCCGCGGGATAGAATACATCGGCAGGCGTGATCTCGGTTACGATGGGTTTGTCGAATGCCCCGCTTTTGTCCAGCGCCTGTTTGTATTGGGCGGCTTTTTGGCGTTGTTCTTCGGTGTGATAAAAGATCGCACTTCTGTATTGTGTGCCCACATCATTTCCTTGGCGGTTGAGGGTGGTGGGGTCGTGTGTTTCCCAAAACACTTCCAGCAATTCTTCGAATCGGATCTTGGATGGATCATAAACGATCTGCAAGCATTCGGCGTGGCCGGTGAGTCCGCTGCAAACTTCTTTGTAGGTTGGGTTCTTCATTTTTCCGCCCATGTATCCGGAGGTGACTTCAATGACTCCCTCCAATGACTCAAACACGGCTTCGGTGCACCAGAAACAACCGTTGGCCAAGGTGGCGATCTCGGTGGCGGGCAAGGTTGGATTGTTTTTTACGGTGCTGTCTTCCATGGCAGGTAGTTTTGCGGTTTTACGGCTGGGTTGTGCACAGGAGGCAAGTCCGGCCATCATCAACCCGCAGATCATAAGTATTCTGTTCATCACGGCTGCAAAATTCCGAGTTTTGTGCCGGTTTTGAATCCCCCGCCCATTATTTAACAAGATGAAACTTTTTCCCGCCAATGCCATCGCCCAATTGGAGTTCGATCGGGTAGTGGACCGATTGGTGTCCCATTGCCGGGGGCAGTGGGCACGCGATCGGGCAAGGGGAATTCGCATACACAATCAGATCGATCACATTCGGTTGGCGCTGGGTCAAACGCAGGAATTTAAATGGATCCTGGATCAGGGCTTAGCCTTTCCCACGGAGGAGCCGTTGACCCTTGCCCGCGAGTTGCAGTTGTTGGGGGTTCCGGGGGCAGTGCTCACAGGTGAGCAATGGATGCAGCTTCGTCGTTTGTTGACGGATGCCGAGTCCATTTATCGCTGGTTCAACGATGAGCGGAAGCTTGCCTACCCCTGCATGGCCACGGTTCTTTCGGATGCTCAATATGAAAAGAAGATCGCGGCCCGCATCGATGAGGTGCTGGAGCCCAACGGACAGGTTCGGGATCAGGCATCCAAGCATCTATACGATGTGCGCATGCGCTTGCACCGAAAGCGACAGGAGTTACGTGTCATGTTTGACCGCATCGCGCAGAAATTACAGAAACAGGGATGGCTGGCGGAGATAGAAGAAAGTTTTTTGAATGGTCGACGGGTGGTGGCAGTGCTGGCCGAGCAGAAGCGGGTGGTCAGGGGCATTTTGCACGGGGAGAGTGAGAGCCGACGCACGGCATTTCTGGAGCCGGAGGAGACCATTGAGTTGAACAATGAAGTTTTTGAGTGGGAAAATGAAGAGCGGGCAGAGGTGGTCCGTATTCTCCGAGCCCTCACGGCTGAGTTGTCCGTTCATCAGCCGTTGATGCAGGCGTATTATGCGGTCTTGGGACAGTTTGATTTCATCCGCGCGCGTGCCCGGCTGGCGGTAGAGGTGAATGGACAAATGCCGGACATGGAGCTGGCGGCCGGGGTTCATTTGGTACAGGCTCGTCACCCCTTGCTTTTATTGTATCATCAGTCGAACGGGAAGCCGACGGTTCCGCTCGACATTTCGCTGACGGACGACCATCGGATCTTGGTGATCAGTGGTCCGAATGCGGGCGGCAAGACGGTAGCCATGAAAACCATCGGATTGATCCAGTTGATGGCGCAAAGCGGACTGCTGGTGCCGGTTGCAGCCGGTACACGTTTAGGTGTATTCAAACAATTGATGATTCAAATGGGCGATGCGCAGAGTTTGGAATTTGAATTGAGTACCTACAGCAGTCATTTGTTGCACATGAAAGAGTTTCTGGAAGCGGCAAATGGTCGAACGATGTTCTTTGTGGATGAAATGGGAAGCGGCAGTGATCCGGACCTGGGAGGTGCGTTTGCCGAAGTGATGCTGCAGGAATTTTTACGAAAACGTTCGATGGGGGTAGTGACCACACACTACCTGAATTTAAAAGTGATGGCCGGTCGAACGCCCGGTTTGATCAATGGAGCCATGGCCTTTGACGAAAAGAGTTTATCTCCTCTGTACAAATTGCAGGTCGGTAAGCCGGGCAGTTCCTACACCTTTGCGATCGCGCAACGCATTGGGTTGGATAAACGTTTGATTGATCGGGCCAGGAGCTTGGTGAAGGAGGATCACGTGCGGCTGGATAAACTGCTGCATCGTACGGAAAAGGAGCTGGCGGAAGTGCAACAGCAGCAGCGTGAGTTGAATAAGTTGATGTCGGAGAACAAAAGACTGAAATCAGAGATGGAGCGGGTGTTGGACAAGGAAAAGCACAGACAGGAAGTGGAACTATTGCGTGAGCAAAATCGGATCGGGGCGGAGCGTTGGAAGGAATTGAAGGATCTGGAAAGAAAATTGAAGTTGGTGTTGCAGGATTGGCGGAAAAATGCCAACAAAGAAAAAGCGATGAAGGAGATGGGGCAGGTGTTGTTCCCCAAAAGAGCGACGCCTGCTCAAAAAGCGGGATTGGGCATTGAGCAAGGTCCCCCGCACGAGGAGTTGACGGGTGCACTGGAAATTGGGGATACGGTGTTGGTGAAAAAAACCGGCAGGCATGGACAGGTGCTCGAGTTCAAGGGCAAGCAGGTGGTGGTGCGCATCGGGAAGGTGGCCTTGCAAGTTGCAGGCACGGAGGTGAAAAGAATTCGGTTGCTGGAGGTGGTCAAAAAGGATAAGAAGTTGAATTGAGTATCTTAGCTACTTAAAATCATTTGTATGTTGAAGCATTTGTTGATTCTGTTGGCAACCGGAATTTCTGTTGTGTCTTGGTCGCAGTCATCCGAAACGGTTGTTGATGAACCCGCGCGGGTCATTGATGGAGAAATCAAGAAGCCTGTATTTAAGGCTCGTCAGCCG
>JBDKIP010000007.1:0-3483 GCA_039797015.1 Bacteroidota bacterium | reverse complement strand
GTTAAGTTAATTAAAAATATTATTAACTATAAAAAGAGAGCCAATAATTTTAATTAAGTTCGCAAACGCTTGTCTATGAAACATTATACCCGAATACTGCCGCTTGCTGCTGCGCTCTTTTTTTGTTTGGCCTTGATGGCCTGTGAGAAGAAAAATTCACCCGGCGGTGGCGGTGGGAACACCGGTGGTGGTGGAACCGGTGGCGGTGGAGGAGGTTCTACGCCTGTGTGGGACAGCACCGCCTTGCGCGGCGTGTGGGTAACCACCACGGCCAGTACAGCACTCGATAGCCGCAGCAACATTCAGCAGATGGTCAACCTCTGCAAATCATCGGGCATCAACAATCTGTTTGTGGTTGTGTACAACAATGCACGGACTATGTATCCGAGCACGGTGATGAACAACCTGATCGGCAAACCCATTCTCGAACGATTCGAAGGACGAGACCCCTTACAAGAGTGCATCGAAGAAGCACATGCAAAAGGATTGAAAGTGCATGCCTGGTTTGAATATGGATTCTCCTCTTCGTATTCCGCTGCAGGGGGACCAATCGTTGCCGCCAAACCCCATTGGGCCGCACGCGACATCAATGGCGCATTGGTTGTGAAAAACGGATTTGATTGGCTGAATCCCATTCACCCCGAAGTGCAACAATTCATGATCGATCTGTTTAAAGAAGTTGTTACCCGATACAATGTAGATGGAGTGCAGGGAGATGACCGTATGCCCGCCATGCCTACGGCCGGCGGATACGATGCATACACTACTTCACTCTATCAACTGGAGACGGCCGGCGCCACACCCCCGAGCATTGCCAATGAACCGATCTGGATCAAATGGCGGGCAGACAAACTCAACGCCTTCGTCAAACGCTTGCGCAACGAAGTGAAAGCCATCAAACCAGCTGTAAAATTCACCATCTCCCCCAGCCCTTATCCGTGGGGACTAAATGAATATCTGCAAGACTGGCCCACTTGGGTCGATAGCAGTTATGTGGATGCCATTCTTCCGCAATGCTACCGTTATGACATCGCCGCGTATGAAGCAACGGTCAATCAACAGAAGACCTATCACCGCAACACCAGCATCCCGCTTTATCCGGGGGTGCTCTTGCGCGCCGGCACCTACGTAGCACAACCCAGTTTTCTGACGCAAATGATACAAGCCAATCGCAGCAGAGGATTCAAAGGAGAATGCTTCTTCTTCTATGAGGGCATACCGCCCACTGCTGTTTGGTTCAGCAACCAATATCCATTCATCCGATGATCCATCGATCCATTCGTCATCTTTCGCTGGCAATTCTGCTCACAGCAGCCGGCTCTGCATCCGCACAAAAGCTTAACCAATTCGTCGACCCGTTTTTAGGAACCGGCGGACACGGACATGTATACCCCGGCGCTACGGTTCCCTTCGGTATGGTGCAACTGAGTCCGGATAACGGCGATGAAGGATGGGACTGGTGCAGCGGTTATCATTACTCGAGCAACACGATTGCCGGATTCAGTCATACCCACTTAAGTGGAACCGGCATTGGCGATTGGTGCGACATCTCGGTTCTTCCCTTGTCGGATACCAATGAAGCCCGTAAAAGCAAAATTCTCATTCCATTCGATCATGCGGAAGAGAAAGCAACACCGGGTTACTATTCGGTGCGTCTGAAGAATGGTGTTCAGTGCGAACTCACAGCCGACACCCGCACCGGACATCATCGCTACACGTTTCCTCAAAAAAACGGATGGCTTCGCTTCGACATGGGCTTTGCCATTAATTGGGACAAATCCACCGCCGGCATGCTGCAACGCATCGATGAATATACCCTCGTCGGCTATCGATACAGCACCGGCTGGGCAAAAGGACAAAAAGTATATTTCGCAGCCCGTTTTTCACAGCCCATCGCCGCGCATGTTTTTCTGGATGATTCTGTTCACACAGTTGATCAGGCTTTTGGTCCCCTTTCTAAAATACTGCTTCAATTCAATCAGTCGAACCAACTCAACGTTCAAGTATCGATCAGTTCCGTCAGCACGGATAAAGCATTGCAAGAGCTGAACGACCCAGCTCGTCCCACCTCCTTTGAGTCAGTTCGAAAGATCGCAACCGGCAAATGGGAAAAGGAATTAGAAAAAATTAGAATCGATACCCGCGACAAGGCATTTGCCACGCGATTCTACACGGCACTGTATCGAACCTGTTTGGCGCCGGTGATGCACAGCGATCGCGATAAACAATATCAAACCTGGGACAACAAACTCAAACGATTTGAAAAAGGCGAAGCCAAGTACACCATCTTCTCGCAGTGGGATGTATTTCGCGCCTTGTCACCATTGTTCACGATCACCCAAACCAACCGGGTTCCGGACCTGATCAACAGCCTGTTGGCGAGATATGAAGATGACGGACTGCTTCCCGTCTGGGACATCAGTACCTGGGAAGCCAACACGATGACCGGCTACCACAGCATTCCCATCATCGCCGATGCCATCTTGAAAGACATCAAGGGCTTCGACTACGAAAAAGCCTATCGGGCCATGCGTGCCTCGGCGTTTCAAAAACAACGCGGCACGCCGGCCTACATCGAATACGGGTATGTGCCGCAGGACAAACACGGATGGAGCGTGACCATGACACTCGAATATGCTTTTGACGATTGGTGCATCGCACAGGTCGCCAATAAATTAGGCAATACGGACGACTACAAACTGTTCATGAAACGTGCCGCCAGCTATGCCAAACTCTTTGATGCAAAGACCGGATTCATGCGGGCACGAAAATCAGATGGCAGCTTCATCGAACCATTCGACCCCCTGCTCTCTGAACACGGATTCGACGGACAATACATCGAAGGAACCGCCTGGCAACACAGCTTCTTCGTCCCCCACGCCGTTGATTCTCTCGCTGCACTGTATGGTGGAAGAGAAAAACTCGTTGCCAAACTGGATGAACTCCTCACCGCTCCATCGGAATTACATGGCGATAATGTTTCCATTGATGTAACAGGACTCATCGGACAATACGCGCACGGCAATGAACCCAGTCACCACATCATTTACATGTACACTGCGCTGGGTCACCCCGAGAAAGCAGCGAAATGGTTGCAGGTAGTGGCAGATAGTATATATAAGAATGGTCCCGATGGACTCAGCGGCAACGACGATTGCGGACAAATGAGTGCCTGGTACCTGTGGAGCAGTTTGGGCATGTATCCGATGAATCCGACCGGCGGCGAATACATGTTCGGGTTCCCGTTGATCCGTGCAGCAAAAATTCAATTGCCCAACGGCAAATCGCTTCAGCTTCGAGTCAAAAAAATAAAAACAGCAAAAGAAGGGATCGTCCGCATCGATTGGAATGGAAAAAACATGCCCGTACGCTCGATCAACCATGTCGAACTGATGAAAGGGGGTATCTTAACCTACTATGTGGCACAGTAAATCATTTTTTACCATTGCCCTTCTGATCTGCTCGATCGGCATCACCGCTGCA
>JBDKIP010000006.1:0-10365 GCA_039797015.1 Bacteroidota bacterium | reverse complement strand
AGGCTTGCGCTGCCCGATAGATCCGTTGATGTGCATCGACGTAAAAACATTCGGGTTTCAATAGTTCGGTGACTACGTCGAAAGCTTTTTTCTCCAGCAAAATGGCACCCAATACCGCTTCCTCCAGGTCTTTTGCCTGAGGAGGCATTTTGCCATATACCAGACTGTTCATGTCCAGCGCGGCTTTGCCCCGCTTCCGATCTCGATCTTTGGTTGTACTCTTTGTATCCATAAAAATGATGGCCTTGGCCCGGCCAGTGCCCACGAAATAACTCGTTGCCCCCCTTGGAAAAAAATTTTTCTTTCTGCACGAGTTCTGCACCCCCAATTCGAGGGTTATCCACACTCATCAACTCGACAGCAATTCATGGGCATTTTGCAGAGCAGTTTCTGTTGGCGATTCTCCGCCAATGATCCGGGCCAATGCCTCCACCCGTTGGGGGCGACTCAGCAACGTTACGCGGGTTTCAATGCCGGTGCTTGTTTCAGATTTGACCACATGAAAATGGTGTTGCCCTTTTGCTGCCACTTGCGGCTGATGCGTCACACAAATGACCTGACGGTGGTTGCCAAGTGCGCGCAGGAGGAGTCCCACTTGTTTGGCCGCTTCACCGGATATGCCGGCATCGATCTCATCGAAGATCATGGTGGGCAGTTCCATTCGGTTGGCGGCTAGGGACTTGATGCACAACATCAATCGACTGAGTTCGCCACCGCTCGCCACTTTCTTGACGGGTTGCCAGTTTGGGGCGGTTTGTCCCATATGGTAATTCGCATCCAACAGAAACGTGCACTCATCCGTTCCATGTGGACCTAAATCCGTTTGTTGAATGGAAACGCCGAATCTTGCCGTGGGCATCCCCACTTGTGTGAGCAATGCGTTCACTTGCTCGGTCCATGGGCCAACGACCGCCGCTCTGGACGCATGCAAGGAATCGGCCAGCTGCCGAAGGGTTGTTTCGAGTTGCGTGCACCGATCTTTTTTGTCCTGAATCTGGCCATCCAAATCGTGCATGCTCTCCAGTTTTTTCGAGAGTTCTTTTTGCAGTTCGATCAACTCCTGCGTATTCTTTTTGCCGTGTTTTTTCAGCAAGCGAAATCCCATGGAAAGGCGTTCCTGCATGATGGATAATTCGCGGGGATCAAAATGGAGTTGAGCTCCAAAGCGATCCATTTCCCGAGCCAATTCGCGCAATTCGAGATCAATCGTCCGGATGCGCTCCAGCCATTGCTGTATGGTCGCTTGGTTTTTCTCATGAGGGGTCAATGCTTGGATCGCCCGACGCAATTGAACAGACATGTTTTCTCCCTCTCCCTGCAAGTTCTCGACCAAGGTTGCCAAGGCTTGTGTCAATCCCTCGGATTGTCCGGACAGGCGTACTTTCTCCTCCAATCCTTCCAGCTCATCTGGAAGCAAGGCGATCTCTTCGAGCTCCTCCAACAAATGCTGATCGTATTCTTTTTCTTGTTGACGACGCGTTTGTTCAGTTTCCAGCTGCTGAAGTTGTTGCATCAACGAACGCCACTCCGCGTAGAGAAGTTGGTAACTGGCAACCGCTGGCACATGTCCGGCCATGACATCCAACAATTCCCGTTGTCGGTCGGATGCAGTCAGTTCCAGCGTATCGAATTGCTGATGCAAATCGACCAATCCGGATGCAAAGGATTGCAATTGGTTGAGCGTGACAGGCGTATCATTCAGGAAAGCGCGTGATTTCCCATTGGAGCTCACTTCACGGCGCAAACACCAATCGGTCTCACCTTGCAGATCCAATTCGAGCGCAAGGGGGTGATGGGAAAGGGCTGGCTCGATAAAATGACCTTCCACCACGCATTTTTCGTTGGGGTCGCGCAGGACGGTAGAGTCGGCTCTTTCCCCCAAGATCAATCCGAGTGCCCCGAGCAAGATGGATTTACCTGCACCGGTTTCCCCGGTCATCACGGTAAAGCCTTCCGAAAGATCCAACCGAATCTCCCGGATCAGGGCATAGTTCCGTATGTACAATTGTTGCAACATCAGGAGGAGCAAATTACTTCATCCCCTTCTCTCCCACACGAGAATGGGATACAATTTTCCGGGCATAAAAAATCCCGGTCATTGCCGGGATTTAAAATCTTGTTTGCTTGGTTAGTCAAGCGTGACTTTGCTATTCAGCTCCTCATCCACCAGGATTCTTCCGCAATTCTCGCAGATCATGATCTTTTTGTGTTGGCGGATCTCACTTTGTTTCTGCGGGGGGATGGCATTGAAGCAACCACCACAGGCATCCCGTTCTACGGGCACAACGGCCAGTCCGTTGCGGTAGTTACCCCGGATCTTTTCGTAACTGACGAGCAGGCGAGGCTCCACGGCGGCTTTGGCCGTTGCGGCTTGCTTGTTGAGTTCTTTCTCTTCTTTTTCGTTGGCAGCAATGATCTTATCCAACTCTCCTTTCTTTGTTTGCAAAACGCCATCCTTCACCTCGATGTTCTTTTTGGCTGCTTCCAATTGGACGGCCTTCATCGCGATCTCTCCCTCTGCGTCTTTGATGTGCTTTTTGGCCAACTCAATCTCCAGCTGCTGCATTTCAACCTCCTTGTTGATGGCTTCGAATTCTCGGTTATTCTTTACGTTGCTGCTCTGCTTTTCATATTTCTTCAGCATGGCCTCCGAATCGGTGATGGCGGCCTTTCGCTGAGAGATGAACTCATTCACCCCGTTGATTTCCTCTTCCACGCGCAGTTGGCGGGCTTTCAGCCCGGCGATCTCATCTTCCAGATCGGCGACTTCCATGGGCAGTTCACCTTTGAGGATGCGGATCTCATCGAGTTTACTATCGATCTTTTGAAGACGGAGCACTGATCCCAGTCGCTCTTCAATGGAAAAGTCCTTTACAGCGGCCATGAGGCGGAACGATTTGCAGGTTAATAGTAACGGACCGGATTGGTGATCCGCTCTGTTTTAAGGACGGCAAAGTTAGGGAATTTTTCCGCTAAAACCCGTTGAATTAACCCGATTGTGAACTGCTCCGACTCATAATGACCCAAATCGACGAGCAACATTTTCCCATCGGCCTCAAAAAACTCATGGTATTTCAGGTCGGCCGTTAAAAAAGCATCCACGCCGGAAGACAAGGCCTTGGAAATCAGAAAGCTACCAGCACCCCCGCAGAGGGCAACCCGCCGAATGGGACGGTTGTTCGGTACCGTGTACCGCAGACCCTCGCTGAAAAAAACCTCCTTCAAACGGGCCAGGAAGGCTTGGGCATCCATCGGCTCCGGCAAATCCCCGATCAATCCCGAACCGATATCCGGGTGATCATTCATTAAATTGACCAGATCAAATGCCACCTCCTCGTAAGGATGCGATTCCCTAAGGGCGCCCAGGATGTCTTTCTCCAGGAAATATGGGTAGATCACCTCCAGCTTGTATTCCGGTTCGAGGTGCTGCTGTCCGACCGACCCCACATAGGGGGCTGATCCAGCCAATGCCCTGAAACTGCCTTCCCCGGATTGACGAAAACTGCAACGATCGTACCGCCCGATCTGCCCTGCGCCGGCTTGAAACAACGCATTGGAAACATTTTCGATGTGTGCCAGGGGGACGAACGTGTATAGTTTTTTTAGCTGATGGGGCTTGGGGGAAAGGATCTTTCGGTTGACCAATTGCAATCGATCGGCCATGGCCTGACTAACTCCATTGAGTACATTGTCCAGGTTCGTGTGAATGGCATAGATGGCCACATCGTTGCGGATCGCCTGTATCAATGCCCTTCCTACATAATGGGTCGGGTCAATTTGCTTCAGTCCGCCGAATAAAATTGGGTGATGGGCCACCACTAGATTACATCCCCTTTGTACGGCTTCCGCAATGACCTCCTCGGTGGCGTCCAACGTACACAACACGCCCGTACACTCCGTTTGCCCAGATCCGAAGATCAATCCCGAGTTGTCGTACGACTCCTGCAGAGAGCGGGGTGCCCAAGACTCCAACACCTGAATGACATCAATTATGCGCATGACGGCAATTTACGAATAGGATTTTCGTTAAAAGAAATCCCAACAGCCCTAACTTGTGGATATGAAAACGACTTCGATCTTTTTGTTGATGACCTTTTGTCTGCTCGGATGCAAAAAAGCATCCGAAATACAGGAGGATTTAGTCATCCTGGCCATGACCACCGGTCAATGGAAGATGACTTCATTCACGGAAGGTGGGGTTGACCGCACTGCCGACTTTGCCGACTACCGATTCAAATACAATACCAACAATACGGTGGATGCCATTCGTAACGGGGCCATCGAAAAAAGCGGAACCTGGAATGGCAGTGCCAGTACCATGAGCATTTCGGCGGAGTTCACCAATGCAAACCAGCCGCTGGTATCCATCAACGGCTCCTGGAACATCACCCGCAACGGTTGGAGCTTTGTGGAAGCCGGGCAAGTTCAGAATGGGGTACAAAAAACCCTTCGGCTCGATAAAGAGTAAGTAAGAGAAATTTCTTACTTTTACAGCTCCGAAACCCTTTCCGGTAAAACCGGCACTTCATTGAAGAGTAACGCATATAAATCGCCCTATTACTGGGCAACCCTGCTTGGGTCTATTCTACTATCTTTCAGCCGATTGTATGGTCAGGCCCCCGTCGCCAATTTCACCGCCAACGTAACCTCCGGCTGCGCCCCGGTGATCGTTAACTTTCAAAATACCTCCACCGGCAACCCAACCTCTTATTTTTGGGAGTTCGGGAATGGCAACACATCCACCCTGCCCAATCCGATCGCCACGTATCTTACACCGGGCGCATACACCGTAAAGCTAACGGTCACCAATGGCAATGGGGCCAATAGCTTGACTAGATCCCAGTACATCAACGTATATGCCGCTCCAACAGTCGGATTTACCAGCAGCACACGCAGTGGATGTACCCCCCTTACGGTACAATTTTCGGATACCAGTATCGCAGCCGCTGGCACCATCAACAATAGCTGGAGCTGGGATTTTGGTAATGGCCAAACCTCGACCCAACCCAACCCGCTGGTTACATTTAATACACCCGGCTCTTACACGATCAGCCTAAAAGTCACCAACGACAAGGGTTGCTCACGCACCATCAGCCGTGCGAATTACATCACCGTCACCCAAGGGGTTGTTCCTTCATTTACCTATTCCAATGCAACGGTTTGTTCCGCTCCTGCCTCCATCAATTTCACGAATACCTCCACGGGTCCAGGTACACTCACGTATCTATGGAAGTTTGGGGATGGGAATACATCGACTGCTCCAAACCCAACGCATACGTACAATACCAATGGCACATTTACCGCCACGTTGATTACGACCAGCAGTGCCGGATGCGTAGACTCGATCACCAGAAGTCCCATCACCATTGGAGGCATCACCACCCAATTCAATGCGCCAACCGATGTATGCATCGGCTCATCTGCAAGCTTTACAAACAATTCAACTCCCGGCCCAGTCTCATCATTTTGGAATTTCGGAGACGGGAATACGTCAACCGCGGGTAATCCCACCCACACCTATGCGGCTCCCGGTGCATACCTCATCAAACTTTATAATACATACACCAATTGTACTGACTCATCCTTACGTATACTATTTGTCCGACCCAAACCCACCGCAAACTTCTCCGCGCCGGTGCGCACCAAATGCGAACCCAACCTGCTGGTCAATTTTCAAGACTTATCAACCGGCAACCCCACCAGTTGGGAATGGGATTTTGGCGATGGCAATACCTCCACGCTGCAGAACCCCGCACACAACTATACACTTTACGGCAACTTTACTGTCCGACTCATCGTAACCAACCAATTCGGCTGTAAGGATACACTGACGCTGCCAAACTACATCAACATCAGAAGGGCACAGGTACAGATCCCAGGCATACCCCTGCAAGGATGTGTTCCATACACCCGCACCTTTACCTCCACCATCAGTTCTCTCGACAACGTGCTGAGTTACCAATGGAATTTAGGAGATGGCACGACCTCCACATTGCCAACCCCCACCCATACATATACTAACCAAGGCACCTATAATGTTCAGTTGATCATTACGACCAGCACGGGATGCATCGATACGATCAGAGTCAACCAGGCAATCAAGGTGGGCACCATCCCCTCTCCGAATTTTACGGCAGCCCCCAACCCGGTTTGTGGAACGCAACCAGTTCAATTCACCGACCAAACACCTGCGCCGGCCGATACCTGGAATTGGAGTTTTGGGGACGGCGGTACGTCCAATAACCGAAACCCCAGGCATCGGTATAGTGACACCGGTTATTTTACGATTCGGCTCACGGTAATCAACAATGGCTGCGAAAACACGATCACCAAAACAAACTACGTCAAGGTTCTACCGGCCATTGCCCGTTTCACACCTGTTCCCAATTGTGTCAATCGCCTATCGTTCAGTTTCACCAATCAATCGATCGATGCCACCAGCAACGAATGGGATTTTGGCGACGGAAGTCCGCCCTCAACCGCTACCAATCCTTCGCATGTGTTTCCCGCGCTTGGGGTTTATACGGTTAGGCTGATCGCAAAAAATGGCTTTTGTGCCGACACGACCTTTCGCAACATACGGCTCATCGACGAAAACCCCGGGATATCGGCCAATCAAACCACGCTCTGCAAGATCGGAACGGTTCGCTTTTATGCCACACAGGTCAATACCGCTTTGCTGAACAATTACAGCTGGGATTTTGGGTCGGGGCAAACTGGAAGTACTTCTATTGACTCCATTCAGAATATATTTTACAACAATGGGCTTTACAGCATACGACTGATCACGACAGACCTCAACGGATGCAAAGACACTGCCATAGTAAACAATTACATACGGATCAACGGACCCACCGCTCGATTCAGAGCGGTTGATACAGCAGGGTGCAAAGGGTTTACCACCACATTCATCGATCAGTCAACGGCCTACAACAACCATGCCATCACGGCATGGCAATGGCATTACGGCGATGGAGCGGTGCAAAATCTCACCTCCGGTCCCTTTCAGCATACTTACAACACCGTCGGTGATTTTTCCGTGAAGCTGGTCGTCACGGATGCTTACGGATGTAAAGACAGTATCACCAAATCAAATCAGATCCATTCCACAGACCCCAATCCAAGTTTTTCCTCCTCGGACACACTGAGCTGTCCGGGTGCACTTGTTCAATTCCAAAACAGTTCGGCCCCTGCAGGACTGAGTTATCAATGGTCGTTTGGGGATGGAAGCGTTTCTGGGGCAGGACAACCCTCGCATCCGTACGTAAATCCAGGACGATACGATGTGAAACTTGTCGTGCGCGACATCTATGGATGCGCTGACTCGCTGACCAGAAGCCAATACATTCGTATTGACACCCCATCGGCTGCCTTCATCAAAGATGTATCCAATAGTTCCTGTACCCCCTTCCGGGTTCAATTCACCAACACCTCCGGTTACTACACACAAAGCCTGTGGAGTTTTGGCCCGGGCGAAGGCACTTCAACCCTTCAAAACCCAATCTATTTTTTCAATAACATCGGAAATTTCCCTGTACGGTTGATCGTGACCAGTCCGGGAGGTTGCACCGACACCACCGAACAAATTGTGCGTGTGTATGATACCAGTGGCAGCCGATTGCAGTATACCCCCACCACTGCTTGTCGACCCCATACTGCTCAATTCACGGTATTGACGAATGGTCCGATGGAAAGTTTCCTGTGGGACCTTGGCGATGGGACCGTCATCACCAATACACCCACCTATCAACACACCTACCTGAACTTGGGTGATTTTTACCCTTCTGTGATCGCCATCGACTCAAGCGGTTGCCGGATTCCCCTGGTCGGAAACGGTCGCATTCACATACGTGGCTTGGATGCCGATTTTGCCCCCGACCTCAGACTCTTGTGCGACAGAGGAATTGTTACGTTCAGCGATTCTACCACTACCAACAACGCACCCCTCCAACACCAATGGCAATTTGGTGACGGAGGAACGTCAACCCTTCCGAGCCCCACGCATTTTTATGGATCGGCTGGAAACTACACCGTGCAACTGATCGTAACCACACAAGACGGATGCCGCGACACGATCATCAAAAACAATTTGGTAAAAGTGGTCGAACGACCACACATAAACGTAAGCGGCCCTACACAGGCTTGCATCTTCAGCACGTTGCAGCATCAAGGCAGTTTCATCGTCCCCGACACCTCTCTGGTCAGCTGGCAATGGAATTTCCCCAACGGAGCCAGCTCTAATAGCGTCAATCCCCCTGCACAGACATACAACACGGCGGGTAATTTTCAAATTCAAGTGATCGCTACCAATAGCAGCGGTTGCAAAGACACGGTCAATCATCCCCTTCGGATCGATCCACTGCCCGTCATCAACCTTCCTCCTCAGTTCACGGTCAGAAATGGATTTCCGGTACCGATGCCAGTTAGCTATTCTCCAAATGTGACCCAGTGGACATGGTCACCACCCGAAGGGCTCAGCTGCATTCAATGTCCCCGACCGGATGTGTCTCCCAAAGACGATACGCGCTACGTGGTTCAAGTGCAGGACGCCAACGGATGCCGCAACCAGGCGCGCGTGCTGGTACTTGTATACTGTCAGGAAAGCAATGTTTTCTTTCCAAACACCTTCTCCCCGAATGGAGATGGCAGCAACGATGTATACTACCCGAGAGGAAGAGGAATTGATCGCATCAAATCGTTTCAGATCGTGAACCGCTGGGGACAAGTAGTCTTTCAACGAAAAAACTTTGCCGCCAACGACCCTTCGCAAGGTTGGGATGGAAAATACCTGGGGCAATCACCACAAGCCGATACCTATATTTTCACGGCTGAAGTTTACTGCGAAAATGGAACCTTGTTCACACAAACCGGAAACATCTCGCTCATCCGATGAAAAAAATATTGACCATATCCTTTTTGACGATGATCGGGTTGATGTCATCCTTTTGCGTCAGGGCACAGGACATCCATTTCTCTCAGTTCTGGGAAACACCCTTGCTGCGCAACCCGTCCCTCGCCGGCTTGTTTGAAGGCGACATCCGTGTACAGGCCATCTATCGCGATCAGTGGAACAGTCTCACCAATGCCTACCGAACCGGATCACTCAATTTAGAGAATAAAGTCGCCATTGGACAGGGAGCTGATTATCTGACCATCGGCTTGCAAACATTTTTTGATCGGGCGGGAACCATTGGCTGGATGACCACTCAATTTTTGCCGGGCATCAATTACCACAAATCACTGAGTGAAACGAAAAACCGGTACCTCTCCCTGGGTGCCATGGGAGGTTGGGTGCAAAGAAGATTTGACCCCAGCAAAATGACAACCAACACGACCTACGAAACCGGTGGTTCGGGTGAAAACATTTCTAATACCTCCTTTGGATACATCGACGGGAGTGTAGGGCTCAGTTACAATGCCCAAATCGGTGAACGTGCGACAGATAATTTCTATGCGGGAGTAGCCTATCATCATTTCAACCGACCCCAACAATCTTATTACTACAGAAATGCCAATGTTGAATTGAACCCCAAATGGGTATTTTCTGCAGGCATGAAATGGAGCCTCTCGGATCAGGGATTTGTTACCCTGTTGGCAGATCATAGTCGCCAGGGCAAATTCGAGCAAACCGTGGCAGGGGCACTTTATGGCATACGTATCGGCACCGACCCGGAGAACAGCACACATGCCATCCAAGCCGGAGCATTCATGCGGTTGCAAGAAGCATTCATTCCCGTGATCAAATTGGACATCGGCAACATCTCTGCTTCGTTCAGTTATGACATCACCATTTCCAACCTGACCCCCTTCAACCAAGGTCGCGGTGGATTTGAAGCAGGATTTATCTACCGATGGTATAAACCGACCTCTGTCACAGACGCCCGTTGCCCAAGGTTCTAGACAGACTTGTTGAACTTTTCGCCTCTAGCTTCGTTAACTGAAAAAAACACAATATGTCTTTACAAGTAGGTCAACTCGCTCCTGATTTTACCCTCTACGATTCGAATAAAAACAAGGTAACCCTAAGCGAACTGCGCGGCAAGAATGTCTTGCTTATGTTCTTCCCCCAAGCGTTCACGGGTGTTTGCACGCAACAGGTCTGCACGGCGAGAGACAATATGTCTCAATATGGAAACGCAAACGCAGAAGTGCTGGGCGTCTCCGTTGATTCCGTCTTCACATTGGCAAAATTCAAGGAGACAGAGAACCTAAACTTCCCTTTGCTGAGTGATTTTAATAAAGAAGTTTCTCGGGCTTATGGCAGCCTTTATGAGGAGTGGATCCTGGACATGAAAGGTGTATCCAAACGAGCTGCTTTTGTGATCGATGCACAAGGAGTCATTCAATATGCGGAAGTACTTGATA
>JBDKIP010000005.1:0-4794 GCA_039797015.1 Bacteroidota bacterium | reverse complement strand
AAAAAGCATCCACCATCGCCGGTGTGATGAAAACCCTGCAAGACAACGGCGCGATGGATTATACCATCATCGTCGCGGCCTCTGCATCCGATCCCGCTCCGTTGCAATTCTATGCACCTTTTGCGGGTGCCGCCATCGGAGAATTCTTCCGCGATACCGGCCGTCCTGCCCTGATCATCTACGATGACCTGTCCAAGCAGGCCGTCGCTTATCGTGAGGTGTCATTGTTGTTGCGTCGTCCCCCCGGTCGTGAGGCCTATCCCGGTGACGTATTCTACCTGCACAGTCGCTTGCTTGAGCGCGCCGCCAAGGTGATCAACGACGACAACGTCGTGAAGAACATGAACGACGTTCCCGACAGCATCCGTCATCTCCTCAAAGGAGGTGGATCACTCACTGCCCTGCCCATCATCGAAACACAGGCCGGTGACGTATCGGCGTACATCCCGACGAACGTGATCTCCATCACCGACGGACAGATCTTCCTTGAAACAAACCTTTTCCTCTCTGGTATCCGTCCCGCGATCAACGTAGGTATCTCCGTGAGCCGCGTGGGTGGTAATGCGCAGATCAAGTCGATGAAGAAAGTTGCTGGTACATTGAAACTCGATCAGGCCCTCTACCGCGAGCTGGAAGCCTTCTCCAAATTCGGTGGTGACCTCGATGCCGCTACCAAGAACGTGATCGACAAAGGAGCCCGCAACGTGGAGGTATTGAAGCAAGCTCAGTTCACTCCTTATGCGGTAGAAAAGCAAGTGGCGATCATCTACCTCGGTACGAACGGACTGTTGAAAGAGGTTTCCGTCAAGCGTGTGAAGGAGTTCGAAGAGCATTTCCTGATGGAGATGGACAACAAACTGCCCGACGTGATGGCCGAATTCAAAAAAGGAAATCTTCCCGAGGACGGCATCAAGAAGATGGTGGAGCTGGCAAAAGGACTCATGCCCCAGTACAAATGATCATTTTAACAAATGAATGATACGAGGCCGCTGACAGCGGCCTCTTTTTTTACGTCTAATCAAAAGAACCTTTCCCTTCATTGATTCGTTATTCTAATATGGAAACATTGGTCCGCGTATCACATCTCTCCAAACGCTTCGGCTCCTTCGAAGCGGTGAGGGATGTGTCGTTTGAGGTGCAACGCGGACAGGTATATGGTTTCCTCGGACAGAACGGGGCTGGTAAATCCACCACCCTCCGCATGCTGATGACCCTCATCCGCCCCACCAGCGGTTCCATTGAGGTATTCGGACTCAACCTCGATCGTCACCGAAACGAGATTCTTCGACAAGTCGGCGCGGTGATCGAAAAGCCCGATCATTATGGCTATCTCTCCGCATACGAAAACCTGCGCATGGCTGCCGTGCTCTGTGGCATTCATCCCAAGCGCGATCAGCTCATGCGGCAATTGGATTTCGTGGGATTGGCCGATCGTTACAACAGCCCCGTGAAAACGTTCTCACAGGGCATGAAACAACGATTGGGCATCGCTACCGCATTGGTGCACGATCCATCACTGATCATATTGGATGAGCCGACCAACGGACTGGATCCACAAGGCATCGCCGACATCCGTGATCTGATCCGCCGACTCAGCCGCGAACACGGGAAAACCCTGATCGTTTCCTCCCATTTGCTTTCCGAGATCGAGCTCATCGCCGATTCATTGCTCATCCTCCACAAAGGAGAAAAACGAATGGAGGGGAAGATGCAGGAACTGCTGAATCCTGCCGAAACCATTGTCGAGATGGAGTTGGGCGATCGACCAAAGGCAACAACCTTGTTTCAGCAGATCGATTGGATCGGCTCGGTCGATTGGCGAAGCGATCAACAATGCTGTGTGCGCATGTCGAAGAACCGAATACCCGAGTTGGTCCATATACTGACCAACGCTGGCATTCCTGTTCAAGCCATCGCCAGCAAGCATTCGCTGGAATATTATTTCTTACAACTGACTCAAACTAACTCACATGCTGGCGCTGCTGTGGATTGAACTCAATAAGATCTTCCGAAGGCCGCGTACTTATATTGCCTTCGGTGCCATGGCAGCCATCGTTTGGTTGATCCAGTTGGCGTTGTATTTCGACGGACAAGCCTACGTCGACCTACTGCTCAGCAATCTCTCCGGCTCCTTTGAATTCTCCGAACTCTTCAAAACGCAATTGCTCAACGGCTATCTGATCTGCTTTGTCATCCTCAATACCTTGCTGATTCAAATGCCGCTGCTCGTGGCACTGGTGGCCGGAGATTCGATTGCGGGAGAGGCCAGTCAGGGCACCCTTCGTTTTCAACTCACTCGTCCCATCTCTCGTGCGCAACTGATTCTGGTGAAGTTCGCTGCCTCGATGGTGTATGTGATTTGTCTGTTGTTGTGGCTGGCGGTGCTGGCCTTATTGGGAAGCGTGTTGTTGTTCGGAGTCAACGACCTGGTCGTATTGCGATCTACCGGCATTGAGCAGATGCAAATGGACGACGTGTTCTGGAGATATCTTGCTGCATTCGGATTTGCCGCTATCGCCTTGACTACCGTTGCGGCGCTGTCGCTTTTGTTAAGTGTATTGGCGGAGAATCCGATCGGTCCCATCATCGCCACGATGAGTGTAGTGATCGTATTCACGATCCTTTCGGAGATGAATATCCCGATCTATGACACCACGGTCAAGCCCTGGCTGTTCACCACGCACATGGTTGCCTGGAAAGGGTTCTTCTATGTGCAGGCAGATGCGGAAGGAACAACCATCAAAGGCAGCATCGAAAATTTGCCGGCGGTGTTGCGCAGTGCAGGCATCCTGTTGGGATACATCGGCATATTCCTGGGCGCATCAATCTATATTTTCAGACGAAAAGATATTCTTACCTGATATGAAAAAGATCTTCTTGTGGTTCGCTTGGTGTGCAGCGTTTTCTGTTCAGGCACAAACTCCCGATGAACTGGTTCGTTCCATCAAATCCAAACTTGAACGGGTAAACAATTATTCGGCCACCGGAAAGATGAAGACGAACGTGATCTTTTTGAAGGCGCCGATCGCCAAGGTGAACGTTTATTTCAGAAAGCCCGATCAGCTCCGCATCCTCAATGAAAAGGGAATTTCGTTCATTCCGAAAGGTTCTATGAACATGGACTTGAGTCAACTCTTCATCGATCCCGCCGGCTTTGACCTGCTCGACCTGGGCAACGATAAAAAGACAGGATGGCGCATCATAAAATTATTACCCCGAGATCCCGCCTCGGAGGTAGTGTTGTCAACGATCTATGTGGATGCGGCTGCCGGACTCATCCGTCGCTCGAGTACCACCACGCGTGAGAACGGAACCTTCGAGCTTGAAATGAGTTATGGCACCTATGCCGAATATGGATTGGCCGATAAAGTGATCTTCTCTTTCAACAGTCAGGAATACAAGTTGCCCAAAGGGATCACATTCGATTACGACGATGGCAGTGGCAAGAAATCTGCTTCAACCGGCAAGCCAACAAAAGGGCGCGTGGAGATCTATTACTCCAATTATCAGATCAACAAAGGGGTGCCGGAGTCGGTATTTCGCTGATCAGTCCTCAAACGTTTCGTCCTTCGCGTGACGCATCATGGCCCCACTCATGCGGCGCATGGGATTCTGTCGAGCATCCGCATAACCCGCGCGTTGGTTGATGATGTCGATGCAGGAAAACAAAGCAGTTAGAAAAGAGGTATTGTCGGCTCGATTTTTTCCGGCAATGTCAAACGCTGTTCCGTGATCAGGTGACGTGCGAACCACGGGAAGTCCGGCCGTATAATTCACGCCTTCTCCTCCGGCGATCGTTTTGAAGGGGATCAATCCTTGGTCGTGATACATGGCGAGGATGCAATCAAACGCATCGAATCGGCCGCGTGCAAAGAAACCATCTGCCGGATAGGGGCCCACCACCAATATATTTTGATTCTTGGCTTCCTTGATGGCAGGTTTGATGATGGTTTCCTCTTCATCGCCGATGAGACCCTCGTCGCCGCTGTGCGGATTGAGTCCGAGTACGGCAATGCGTGGCTTGTCGATCCCAAAATCCGTCTGCAAGCTTTTATGGATCAATTGAATTTTTTTGACCAGCTTTTCCTTGGTGATGTGTTGCGCCACATCCTTCACCGGTATGTGTTCGGTGAGCAAGGCCACCCGAAGTTGATCGGAGCACATCATCATCACCACATCGGACGCGCCGAAGAATTGTTTGAGGTAGGGGGTGTGCCCGGTGTGCGGAAATTCAGCAGATTGCACATTCTTCTTATTTATGGGAGCGGTGATCAGTCCGTCGATTTGCTTTTGCTGCAGCGCGGCCACGGCCGATTGCAGGGAGATGACAGCATATTTTCCACCGACATCATTCAGTTCACCCGGTGTGATGTTCACGTCTTCTTCCCAGCAGGTAAATACATTGAGTTGTTTGGGATTGAGACGGTCGTATTCCCGAACGGTTTGATAGTTCAGGTTGGCTTCGGGCAGGGTCTTTCGGTAGAAATTGACCGCTTTGCCGGAGGCATATAAGACGGGGGTGCAGTGGTCGAACAGGCGGGTATCCTGAAAGGTTTTGATGACCAGCTCGAGCCCAACGCCATTCAGGTCGCCGCAGCTGATGCCGATCACAGGTTTATGGGGAGTCATGTTGATTCGATTGAGGGCCTAAAATTAACCAAATCCCCGGGGCGATTCGGGTTATTTTTGCAGGGTGTATACGCTGAAGAAGTCACTGGGACAACATTTATTTATTTAGGATTAGATCTGGTTTTATATCGTTTCTGTTTTGGATTTGTATTATGTTGTATAATT
>JBDKIP010000004.1:0-8247 GCA_039797015.1 Bacteroidota bacterium | reverse complement strand
ACCCAAATTGAAGGCATGCGCAGCCGTGAACCGAACACAGATCCCGGCAAGGCCATTTCCTTGCTGCAGATAAATGTTTTGGCCATTGAGATTTCCGGTGGTACGGTCACTGATCACAATGCCGGTGATCTTTCTGTTGTTGGGTGCGCTGGTCGTGGAGCCGGTATACAAGGCACGCAAATCAGATATATTCATCAGGTTTGCGGGATCCGGCCCCAATGGACCGATCGGTTCTTTATCACAAGCGGTGAACAAACTACCAAAAGCCAGCAGCAGTCCAAACATCCAGGGTTGATTGTTTCGTTTCATACGTGTTTTATAAGTCAGGTCAAAGGATCAAAACCGAAGCGTTACGCTGGAGAAAAAGTTGATTCCGTAGGCATAGAAAAGTCGGGGGGGGAATTTTCCAACTTGCATGGGATCGGTGGAAGTAAGCTGCGCATCGTACCGCAATTGCTCAAATCCGCCGGTCACAATGCCCTGGTTGTTGAGCAGGTTGTTCAACCCTACGTTGAAGACAAGGAAAGTGGAACGACCTTGGATCTCATAGGTCTTCGGCAATTTCCAGGAATAGCCTCCGAAGAAATCAACCGTTTGTTGCGCATCGAATTTGGTTTGGCCAAACACGGCATTGTAATCGGCTGATCCGGGTGCGAGGTACTTGACAGCATCCCAGGTACGACGAATGGGATTGAAATTCAAATAGGACTGATCGAAATGGTTGGCCGTCAAACTCACAAACCAGAATTTGGGTGAGCGATAGTTCAATCCAACGCTATAGGCCTCCATGGGCGTAGAGGGGATGCGGAAATTTTCCGCGTAAACGATTTGTTGTCCGAGCAATAGCGCGCTGTTATCAACCGTAATGGTTGCTTTTTGGCGACTGTCGTAATAATAACGACCGACTGCAGCTGCCGCATTCAGGGTGAGCGTTGATGACAGTTTTGCTTCGATGCCCAACTCACCGCCAAAATGGACTTTATCGATTCCGCTGGTTGCATAGTTGACGAAATTCTGATACGTGTCGTGATAGAAGGTCATCACATCCATGCCGCCCGTGAATCGGGTATAATACCCTCCGAGATGAACCTTGAGCCGAGGCGCATTCAGCACATAACTTCCTTCAATGGTTTGGATGGTTTCTGAAGTGACCACATCTTGTTGGGCGTGACGGGTACGCGGAGACACGTATACATTCTCAAAATATGGGGGACGAGTCTGCTGGGAAGCATTTATAAATAAGTAGTTACGTCCGTCAATTTTATACGTAACCCCTGCCTTTACCCCATAATTGAAAAACGAATTGACGGTTCCTTTTCCGAAGGAGTTATCGGGGAACAAGCCGTGACGCGTATTGCCCTGACGATAAAAAGAGGATTGAGATGCCGTACCAGATAGGAACAGATCCACTTTGTTGAATTTGAACACCCCTTGCGCCCAGGCAGATGACCGGCTGATGTGAATGTCATAATCGTACCCGTACTGATCTCCCTTCTTCAGGATCCGGTTGGGGTTATTGAGGTCGAATTGGTTGGAGGCGTTGTCCGCCGGGAAGTCACGCTCCGCAAATTGGTTGACGTTTACATAAAAATCGCCGCCGAGTAAATCATCTACACGCAAGAAATAATGATTGCGCTGTGACTGATGCGAAAGGCCAGCCGTGAAGTCAATGAAACCGGCAAACTGTGTATTCAGCACCGTATTGAAATTATAGCGCTGGGTATTGATGACACGGTCCTGTATAACATAGTTTGAACGGCGACCGCTTACGTTGTTGCCGGCGATGCCGTTTGCATTGGCTACGGTAGTGTAATTGGCGCGGTTCACATCATACAGCCGTTGCCAATTGATCTGGCGCAGATTGATGTCGGATTTCATGCGGTCGTACAACAGTTGTCCCTGAATGGGGTCCGTGGTACTGGCCCAAGTGGAGGTGTAGCTGGGCAAATAGCGGTAGTAATCGGGACGAGGATCCGGTGCATTGTACCAATCCAGTGCGGTCACGCTTCTGTCCCCGAACGAATACCCTGCGGCAGTAGTCAGCGTAGTTTTATTGTTGAGTCGAAAATCGTGTGTAAGGATCATCACGGGCTGGTGTGTTCTTCCGATGCTGGCATTTCGTTTCACACCATTTTGATAGCCCCAATTGGGATTGTAATAGTTTGTTCCGGCGAGTTCGAGCATTTCGGCCACAGAGGATCCCTGACGTCCATTTTCCGTGGGGGCACCAAAAGCGGTCAAAGACAGTAAATGTTTTTGTCCGATGCGTTTGTCTACCGCAGCGAAATAACCCCATCCATCAAAGTAGGTACCGGGTACATACCCTTCCCCTGCCCATCGACGGCTGCCGCTGAAGGAGAAAGCCCATCCTTTCTTGCTGAGACCGGTTGAATGGGTGATCATCATGCGGTTGTTGTAATTGCGGTTCGAAGAGGCATATCCAATGCTGGTTTGCGCCCGTTGCTTGCTGGCGCGCGCATCGATCTGCATGTTGCCGCCGATGTCACCGAAGGCAAAGGTTGTGTAGCTGAGTCCCCAGGTCTGCTCGCGGTTACGCATCACATCGTTCAGGCCGCCCCATAGACCAAATGGAGTGAATCCATTGTCGAGATTGTCCATCGGGATCCCGTTCATGAAGGTGCTGAAATGATCGTTGTCGTATCCGCGGATGCGGAAACGAACGGCACTGAAATTGAACGTGGCGGCAGAATAAAACGGGTCGCGTCCGGCGCTGAGCAGGGAGGAGGTGCTGGTGCTTCCACCATCACCCAGGTCGTTGTCGTCGGCCGACACTACGGGAATGTTATCCAACACGCCGTCCTTGAGTTCCTCGACGATGGTATCTTTTGTAAGAGTGGAATCTTTTTGAGCCTGAACGGTTGACAGGCAAATACAAGACAACGCGAGCAGAAAAAATCGACGCATGATTAGCAAGTTTTGGAAGAGATGCAAAGTACTATGAATCCCGCTCTTTTGATTAAAAATTATGAACATCATAATCACTTAACATTCATCAAGTTTGAGGGTTGTTAAGGCCTAATTCCCTAACTTGCCTCGATGCGAACCGTATTCTTTTATTTAGCACTAATCCTCTGCCTGGCGTCCGATTCAATGGCGCAGCAGAAGGCATACAAGGTGGCCGTCATAGGTTTCTACAATTTGGAGAATTTGTTTGATACGCTCAACGATCCGTTGATCAACGACGAAGAGTTCACGCCCGATGGCCCCCGTCAATATAGAGGAGAAATCTACCGAGACAAACTGACGAAATTGGCCACTGTTCTTTCACAAATGGGGACCGAGATCAATCCGGACGGACCCGGTATTTTGGGGGTGGCAGAGGTAGAAAATGCGGATGTGCTGGAGGACCTGGTCAAGCATCCGTTGATCGCCAAAAGAGGCTATCAAGTGATCCACTTCAACTCCCAAGACGCCCGCGGAATCGATGTCGGCCTGCTGTACAATCCAAAATATTTCACCCCGGAGAAAAGCGACAAATTGTTCGTGGCTTTGCCCTCGGGAAGCAAGGACGCATATTACACGCGCGATGTACTTTGGGTCAAAGGCAAATTGGATGGCGAAGACATACATGTCTATGTCAACCACTGGCCCAGCCGAAGCGGCGGGGAGAAAAGAAGTGAGCCGGGGCGAATTGCGGCCGCGCAAGTTTGCCGTAAGCATATGGATTCCATCGCCCGGATCGAAACAAATCCCAAAGTGCTGGTCATGGGTGACTTGAACGATGACCCCATCAATAAAAGCATCACACAGGTGATCGGAGCAAAACCCGACAAGGAAGATGTGCCCAAAGGGGGCATGTATAATCCATGGACCGATCTCTATAAAAAAGGATATGGCACGTTGGCCTATCAGGATGCCTGGGGATTATTTGATCAGATCCTGCTCTCCCACCCCTGGCTGGACGAAAACCAAAAAGGCTTCTTCCTGAAAAACGCCCGCATTTTCAACAAAGAATACATGGTCGAGAACAAAGGAAGATACAAGGGATACCCCATGCGCACCTGGGACGGCCTCACCTACCGCGGCGGATACAGCGATCACTTCCCCACCTACCTGGTACTTCTTAAAGAGACAGCGCCGGTAAAAAGGGGTTTCTGAGCCCTGACGGGCAGTTTGAATAGTTTGAAAAGTTTAAATAGTTTGAGATTTTTAGGCATAGAGAATTGACTGTCAGCAATTTGTAAAACTCAAGCCCTGACTTTTAAACTCCTCAAACTATTTAAACTCTTCAAACTTTTTCCCTACCTTTGCAACCCCAAATCTGGTTTCGCAGATTCTTTCCCGGGGATTCCGGGATTGTCCATTGGGAAAACCGAAAAAACCTAAACAGGTATGAACAACTACGAACTGATGGTGATCTTCACCCCGGTTCTTAGCGAGGACGACTTCAAAGCGGCGCAGAAGAAATTCGCGAAGCTGGTCGCCGAAAACGGCGGTTCCGTCGTGGCTGAGAATGCGTGGGGACTCAAAGCACTGGCTTATCCCATCCAAAAAAAGACAACCGGCCTTTACTGGGTAATGGAATTCACTTCCCCGGCTGAATCCATGGAAAAGCTGAAAATTCAGCTGTTGCGTGACGAAAGCGTACTCCGTCACCTCTGCACCAAACTCGATAAATACGCCGTCGAGTACAATGCACGTAAGAAAAGTGGTGTAAAAACTGGTTCAGAAAAAGCAATGGAGGCGTAAGTCATGGCAAAGAACGAAATCAAATACCTCACCGCGATCAAGACCGACAAACGGGTCAAGAAATTCTGCCGTTTCAAGAAATACGGCATGCGGTATGTCGATTACAAAGACATCGAATTCCTGAAAAAATTCCTGAACGAACAAGGTAAACTGTTGCCCCGCCGCTTAAGCGGAAACAGCCTGAAATACCAGCGGAAAGTATCCGACGCGGTGAAAAAAGCCCGTCAGATGGCCCTGCTGCCTTACGTTACGGATCTATTGAAATAACCGCATCCTAATTCTTCTCAGGAAGAAGACAGTGGTTTTCCCACTGGGTGCACAAAAAACAAAAGATGGAAATCATCCTGATTAAAGACGTAGACAACCTGGGCGGTGTGAATGAAGTCGTCAAGGTAAAGAACGGATACGCACGCAATTTTCTCATCCCCCGCAAAATGGCTGTAGAGTGCAGCCCCAGCAACGTCAAGCAGCTGGAGGAGCGCTTGAAGCAAGTGCGCAAAAAAGAAGAGAAAATGCTAGCGGAGATCAACAACGTCATTGCCAAACTGAACGAAGGTCCCGTTAAGATCGGTGCAAAAACCGGTACCAGCGGAAAGATCTTCGGTAGCATCACGGCACTGCAGATCAGCCGCGCCATTCGCGAACAACGCGGATACGAGATCGATCGTCGCAAGATCACCCTGCCCGAGGAAGTCAAAGAACTCGGCACCTACAAAGCCACCATCGATTTTGGCAACGGCAAACATGCCGAGGTCGAGTTCGAACTGGTCGCTGAATAATGTTTGAAGATGGAAGATGGCCGTTTGAGATTGTTCAAACTCCCCTCTTCCATCTTCCTTCTTTCTTACAACTCCCTCTATTTCTGATCGTTACGTAATTTCTGTGCCCGCAGAAAATTAATTCTGCGTGTCCCGAAAAAGTCCTTACTTTGTACTTTCGGTGTTATTTCAGTTTCACAGACCGGTATCATTCGCTTTTTCGCATGTTCACGGGGTTGTTTACTGTTGACACTATCATTTAAAACATCTCAAGATGAACATTTACGTTGGAAACCTCAGCTGGAACCTGAAAGACCAGGACCTGGCTAACCTTTTCGCTGAGTATGGCGAAGTCACTGTTGGCAAAATCATTACCGACAAATTCACCGGCCGCAGCAAGGGCTTTGGATTTGTTGAAATGGCAAACGACGAGCAAGCACAAGCTGCAATTGCTGCCCTGAACGGTTCTGCCGTTGACGGTCGCAACATCGTTGTAAACGAAAGCCGTCCCAAGCCGGAAGGTGAGTACAAGAAGCGCCCCTTCAATGGTGGCGGCGGTGGTGGTGGATTCCGTCGCGGTGGCGGCGGTGGTGGTGGATTCAACCGCGGTGGCGGTGGCGGATACAACCGCAACGACAGCTACGGTGGTGGTGGATTCGACGGCGGATACTAATTCCCCTCTTCAATCACGTCAATTCAAATGTCCGGCCTCAGGGTCGGACATTTTCATTTTTAACCAGTCCCGATTTCTACATTCAGTAACTTAGCCCCGCATGACGGAAAAAATACTGATCCTTGATTTTGGATCGCAATACACGCAACTGATCGCTCGTGCGGTGCGAGAGGCAAATGTCTACTGCGAGATCATTCCCTACCATCAATCCTTTTCATTCAGCGACGATTTGCGGGGCATCATTCTCTCCGGATCCCCCTGCTCCGTGAATGATGCCGAAGCACCCACCGTGCCGATCGAAACCTTCGCCGCCCAGCGCCCCGTGCTCGGCATTTGTTACGGTGCTCAACTTACGGCCAAACAATTCGGAGGCCACGTCGCCAAAAGCAACAAACGCGAATATGGCCGTGCACAACTGAACAGCCGTTCCAACGACCCGATACTGGCCAACATACCTCCCACTTCACAAGTGTGGATGAGTCACAGCGACAGCATACAGGAACTACCGACCAACTTCCAGCTACTGGCAGATACGGAGAGCATACCGGTGGCAGCCTTCCGATCGAACCCCAATGCCACTCATCACCCTATTTACGGCGTACAATTTCATCCGGAAGTATACCACTCCAGCGATGGAAAAACATTTCTGAAAAATTTCCTGGTTGATGTATGTGGATGTAAGGGCGACTGGACACCGGCCCATTTCATCACCGACACCATTGATCAACTCCGCAAACAGATCGGAGACCGAAAAGTCATCATGGCCCTCAGCGGTGGAGTCGATTCAACCGTGGCCGCCACACTCATACACCGCGCCGTCGGCAATCAACTGCACGGCATTTTTGTGGACAACGGCGTGCTTCGTCATCAAGAATTCGAGCAAGTGATGGAGACCTACCGGTCACTCGGACTCAACATCACCGGCATCGATGCCAAACAACGGTTTTATCAGGAACTGGCGGGACAAACAGACCCAGAAACCAAACGAAAGATCATCGGCAGCCTCTTCATCGACGTATTTCAGGAAGAAGCCAAAAAAATTGAGGGAGTGGGCTTGCTCGGACAAGGTACCATCTACCCCGATGTGATTGAAAGCGTTTCCGTTCACGGCCCCTCTGTCACCATCAAATCGCATCACAATGTAGGCGGACTACCCGATCATCTTCACCTGGAATTGGTGGAGCCCCTGCGTTTTCTTTTCAAAGACGAGGTGAGAAAAGTAGGACGAGAATTGGGAATACCGGCACAATTAATTGATCGACATCCTTTCCCCGGTCCGGGCCTCGCCATCCGAATACTCGGTGAGGTGAACGAAGAAAAAGTCTCCCTGCTGCAACGAGCCGATCATGTCTACATCCAATCGCTGAAAGATGCCGGATTGTACGATCAAGTTTGGCAAGCCGGGACCATCTTGCTACCCGTTAAAAGTGTAGGCGTCATGGGAGATGAACGCACCTATGAATACACCATCGCGCTGCGCGCCGTCACCAGTGTAGACGGCATGACCGCCGATTGGGCCCATCTGCCCTATAGCTTTCTGGCAGATGTTTCAAATGCCATCATCAATCAGGTCCGCGGGATCAATCGAGTTGTTTACGATATTAGCAGTAAACCACCGGCAACGATCGAATGGGAATAAAACGCAACATCCATTGGTTTCTCCTGGCTTGGATGAGCCTTGCCTCTCTGCACCTACGCGCACAACCCGATGCGCACACACGGAGCACAAAGATCGTCTTGTTTGTTCCCTTGCAATTGGACAGCATCTTTACCAAGGAGCAGGAATATCGGTTGGGACGGTATGAATTTCCCCGCGCCGCCGGCGGCTACCTGGAATTTTATCAGGGCATGGTTGCCGCGCTGGACTCCCTGAAATCAAAACCCGGCCAAATTGACCTTAGGGTCGTCGATACAAAAGGCAAGGAAAACGACCTGCGGGCGATGTTGGAAAAGGATACCCTTCGTTCGGCAAACCTCTGGTTGATGTTTGGCAATGTGGCAGATAGCCGTCTGCTGGCATCGTATGCTCATACGTATGAGGTCCCCTTGATCAACATCAATTTGCCCAACGATGCCGGCATCGAGGACAACCCGCATTACTTCATG
>JBDKIP010000003.1:0-4719 GCA_039797015.1 Bacteroidota bacterium | reverse complement strand
CCTGCTCCAATACTTCGTTCAAATGATTTTCCAATTCCTCCTCCGACATCGCGCCCAATTCCGCACTGCCCGCCGGTTTTTCCTTCACGGGCTCTTTTCCTTTAGCGGGTAATTTTTTCTTGGTGCCGGCAGCCGGCTCGTCGCCATTGTTCACCGCAGAGTCCAATATTTGATCGTAGGTATAGATGGGACAACCAAACCGCACGGCCATCGCGATGGCATCCGAGGTGCGGGAATCGATCTCCACCGTATCGTGCTGACTCGAACAAACCAGTTTAGCAAAGAACACGCCCTCTTGCAGGTCGCTGATCAGCACTTCCAACAGGTCGATCTCGAAGGCATTCATCATGTTTTTTGCCAGGTCGTGGGTAAGGGGACGAACCGGCTTCATGTCCTCCAGCGCCACCGCGATCGCCTGCGCCTCCGCGCCCCCAATGATGATGGGCAAGCGACGCAATCCATTCACCTCGCCCAACACCACCACGTAGGAATGTGTTTGAGCCATGCTGTGCGAGAGCGCTACGATCTCCAGTTCGATCTTTCGCATATTCAAGTAAAACTACAATTTTTGATTATAAGTGGCTAGTTTTCAGTGACTATAATCCTAATTAGGTTTTCAAATGATCAAATGCATCAGACACTGGCCTTGAGCGCCGCGGTGAGTTTGGGTACCACTTCAAAGGCATCCCCCACGATTCCGTAATCAGCCGCTTTGAAGAAAGGAGCCTCCGGATCTTTGTTGATCACCACGATCACTTTGCTTCGGTTCACACCGGCCAGGTGTTGGATGGCCCCCGAGATGCCAACTGCGATGTACAGGTTGGGCGCGATGGCCACGCCGGTTTGTCCCACGTGCTCATGATGCGGACGCCAATGGGCATCGGCAACCGGGCGGCTACAGGCCAGTCCCGCATTCAGTACATCGGCCAGCTCTTCGATCATGCCCCAGTTCTCCGGACCTTTCATGCCTCTTCCCGCACTTACGACAACCTCAGATTCGGTGAGCGTACGGTCGCTGCTGCTCTTCTCTGTCGAAACCACCTTCACGTTTGTTGTGATGGAGACTGGAGAAGTCATTACTTCCGCTTTCCCTTCCCCAAGCACTGCTGTGAAGGCATTCGGATTGAGGGACACGATCTTAACGGGGGTATTGATGCGCACATTGGCAAACGCCTTTCCGGAGAAAACGGATTTTTTCACCACGAAGCCGTTGCTGGTATCGGGCAGTGCCACTGCACCGGTGACCAGGCCGGCTTTCAATCGTACCGATACTCTTGAAGCAAGGGCCTTGCCCATTAAGCTGTGTGAGAAGACGACAACGGTTGCATTGCATTCAGTGGCCTTGTCGGCAACCAATTTGGCAAATGCTTGTGCATCGAACGATTCCGGTCCGCTCAATTGTTGCACTTTACTCACCCCATATTTACCGAGCTCAGAAAGATCGCTGCTGGTATTCCCAATTACAAGCGCCTGTGCTTCTGTACCCAGTTGCTTGGCAACCGCCGCACCATAGGAGAGTGCCTCCAGCGAAGATTTCTTGATTACACCGTTGATGTTGTCCGCGTATATCAGTACCATAACACTTAAACTTTTAAACTACTTAAACTTCTTAAACTAACTCAAACCACCTTCGCTTCTTCGCGCAACAGCCTTACCAACTCCTCCACTTGCTCCGGTGAAACGAGTTTCACACCCGCCTTCGCAGGAGGCATTTCAAAAGATACGGTGCTGGTGAGAGGGTCGCAAGCGATCGGCTCTACCACTTTCAGTGGTTTGGTGCGTGCCGCCATGATGCCGCGCATGTTGGGAATGCGCGCTTCGGCCATTCCTTTTTGGGCGCTGATCACAACCGGAAGATTCACTTCATTCAGTTCTTGTCCCCCATCAATCTCACGTGTTACCTGTGCCACGGATCCGTTCAGGTCGAGTTTAGTGGCCAGCGATACATAGGGCAGATCGAGTAGTTCGGCTACCATGCCACCGAGGGAGGATCCGTTGTGATCGATGGTTTCCTTTCCGGTGAGGATCAGATCATATCCGCCTGATTTGGCTACTTCCGCGATTTGTGTGGCGATCACATACGAATCATCGCTGTCGATGTTGACCCGAATGGCTTCATCGCCACCGAGTGCCAGTGCTTTGCGCAGGATGGGTTCGGCATCGGCCCCGCCCACGGAGATCAAGTGCAGGGAGTGGGAGGCGTCTGCTTCTTTCAATTCAATGGCACGAACGAGGGCATACCATTCGTCGTATGGATTGATGATCCACTGCACCCCGTTGGTGTCGTATTTCGTGTTGTTATCGGTGAAAGCTATTTTTGCCGTGGTATCGGGTGTTTTGCTGATGCAAACCAAGATCTTCATATTGGCAGGTTGAATGTTTGAAAGAATTCGTTTTGCAAAGGTAAGTGCCCCTGTCCGAACACCCCGATTCAAATCGTATTGAATATCCACATGGACAGACTCCAAATGCTTCAAAACTTGTTGGCCGAACAGCCCAACGATCCGTTCCTGAACCATGCCCTGGCCCTGGAAGAGATCAAGGCCGGTAAAGACGAGTCTGCCCGCCAGCTTTTCGAGTCCCTGCTGGAACGCAATTCCGACTATGTCGGCAGTTATTATCACCTCGGGAAACTTTATGAGCGACTGGGGGATGAACAAAAGGCCATGGAGGTGTATGAAAGGGGAATGGAAGTGGCCAAAAAACTCGGCGATCAGCACGCGGGTAATGAGCTACGGGGGGCTTATGACAATTTAATCTAATGTCGATCCATCAGCCTTTTTTGGATGCGATGCGGTCCTTCGGACTGAACCCGGCCTCACCGGTTTGCCTCGCCATCAGTGGCGGCATCGATTCGGTGGTATTGGCGCATTTGCTGAAGGAATCGGGGCATCAACCGATCTGGCTACACATGAATTTTCAACTGCGAGGGGAGGAAAGTGAACGTGACCAGCGCTTTGTGGAATCCTTGGCTAATGAATGGAAGCAAATCCTGCACGTCAAGCGCGTGGACGCCGCCCAGTATGCAGCGGAACATAAATTATCCATCCAGGAAGCAGCACGTGCGCTGCGTTATGCGTGGTTTGCCGAGGAGGCGAGCAAGTTAGGGGCTGTGTTGCTGACGGCACATCATGCGGATGACAATGCGGAAACGTTGCTGATGAATTTTTTAAGGGGAACGGGTTTGAAGGGATTGACCGGCATGCCGCCGGTGAACGATTTCATTCGTCGACCGCTTTTACAAATTGCGCGCGCGGACATTGAGCAGTATGCCCGGGACCATGGCATTGAGCATGTAGAGGACTCTTCCAACCGCAGCACCGATTATACCCGCAACCAATTGCGGTTGGAGTGGATGCCGATGCTTCGGTCGATCTATCCGCAGATCGATAAGAATTTGCAGCACAACATCGATCGCTTTCGTTCGGCCTATGCGCTGTATGCGCGGTCGGTGAAAAGTTGGCTTCGCAAATATGTGCGTGTGCAAGGGGAGGAGCAAACAGTTTCGATCGCCCTCTTGATGCAGGCGGAGAACAGGGCCATCTTGCATGAGTGGTTGTCGAAATATGGGTTTACAGAAAAGCAGGAATCAGAATTGATTCGATTGGCCAACAGCGAGTCGGGTCATTTCATTGTCTCTGCCGATGGCAAGTACCGGGTGATCCGTCACCGAAAGCATTTTATTTTGTCGCCCGTGCAGGACCAGCAGCTCGAGGAGCAGTGGATCGAGGCAGGGGTGAAGGAGATCCCTTTTCCCAATGGCATCCTTCGGATAACCGAATCAAGGGTAACAGCGAACACCGTCGTTGCCTCGTCGCTCATGGCCCGGCTGGATGCGAGTACATTGACCTTTCCTTTGTTGCTGCGCAAGTGGCGGGCGGGGGATTATTTTTATCCGCTCGGCTTGAATAAAAAGAAGAAGATCGCCCGTTTTCTGATCGATCAAAAATTATCATTGATCGACAAAGAGCAAGTGTGGGTATTGGTTTCGGATGCCCGCATTGTGTGGGTGATTGGTCAGCGCCTCGATCATCGTTTTCGGATCACGGAGAGTACGAGATCCGTCATGCAGATAGAATTATCCCGGTAGTTGGAGGCCCATGCTTTGCAGGTGAGCGTGAACGCGCCACCAGAATTCCTGTGCAGGTTGATATTCTGTTTTGAGTATAAATGCCAGGGCAATGGTGAATGCAAGTCCATATAGCGCCCCCCAGATGTGAGCGGAGTGGTTGATGTTGTCGCGGCTTTGGCGGCTCATCATCGAAGAAAGAAGCAGGTAAAGCGGACCAAAAATATAGCCGGGAATGATGGGTGGGATCAGGAAGAAGCCGAGTTTGGCGGTGGGATTGAATAAGATGCCTACGAAAACGATGGCGCTGACGGCACCGGAAGCACCTAAACTTTTATACCAACTGTCGTTGCGGTGATTGATGAAGGTTGGGATCAGGCAGAAGAACAACGCGGATACATAGAGGATGATGTAATATGTCTTTCCGCTTGTGCCAAAAAGGATCGGTTCGGAAAAAGCTTGTTCCACTACTTGTCCGAACAGGAAAAAGGAGAGCATGTTGAACAGGAGATGTCCCCAGTCGGCATGTATAACTCCGCAGGTGAAGAACCGATACCATTGATTTCGTTTGGTAATGGCGGGCGGATAAAAAATAAGGTCATCGATCAGTTTATGGTTGGAGAATCCGCCAATGGATACTGCGGTGGTGA
>JBDKIP010000002.1:0-3276 GCA_039797015.1 Bacteroidota bacterium | reverse complement strand
CATCCTAGGCGTTTCCCTCGATCGAGAAGATGGAAAAGAGGACTGGATCCAGGCCATCAAAGATGATCGCCTGGAATGGACCCATGTAAGCGACCTGAAATACTGGAACAGCATGGTGGTGCCGATGTACAATTTTCAGGGCATTCCCTACAATGTACTCGTCGACCCACAAGGAAAGATAGTGGCTGAAAACTTACGGGGACCAGCCCTCGCCCAAAAGCTTCAGGAGTTCTTGAAATAATGAATTCAGCCTAAACAACTAAAAAGCCCCGATTTACATCGGGGCTTTTTTATTTATACGCTTTGAGATCAGAGGTCTGCTTTTTTCAATTCCCTTGGAAAAACCAACTCAATGTGCATGTCTTTCTTTCCACGCTGCAGATGCACCATCACAGATCGCTTTTCACTGGAAGCATCAATCGCACGCTTCAAAGCATCCACACCATTCACAGCCGTTTGATCGATTGCCAATATGCGATCGTTTGCCAAAATACCGGCTTTTGCAGCTGCACTGTTTGCCGTCAGCGACAAAACCTGCACTCCTTTCCCATCTTCTGTATCCTGAACCGACAAGCCAAGCTTGGGGCTGGATTTTATTTCCCAACGCATGCTCTTATCCGCATCAAACAAGAAAACATCACGATCCAGACTCATTCCTTCCATCCGGGGAAGTGCATATCCTTCTACGATGCGTTGTTCTGTCATTCCTTCCGTATTTGGTAGCGCAAATCCCTTTACGATGCGTTGCTCTTTTATATCAACTGGCTTCCCATTCACAATGATCTTTTCGCCGTCAACGGTAACGACCACAGAGTCGGCTTGTATGATGGTCGTATCCTTTTTGCCATCACTCATTTTGAACGTGTTCACACGAACCGTGCGCTCTACTTTTCGCGTACCGGGGGCAAGGGTATCCGCAATGCCGGCAGACTTGGTGGTGATGACGATCACACCATTTTTCCCTTCCGGCCCAAACATGTCGTAAGCTGAACTCCCTTTTAATACATCCATTCGGACGATCTTATCCGGCGAAATGGATTGGAGATCACCACCCGGCTTACCATCGATGACCACCAACGGTTTCTGACCATCGTTCAATCCGCCATCCCGAATGATGACACGGGTCTCCGTTTTAGAGGGCAGATTTCCCTGTGCAGAAGAAGAAAGTGCAGCAATTGCTGAGAAAACAAAAAGAATTGATTTACGCATAAAGCAGTTTTGAGCATGAGAGGCGAAACTACATCCGCACCGACTCATGATAGGCTTAGAAAATGTTAAAGAGGATCAGATAGAGCGAACCGCTTCGATTACGACAGTCAGCTGTGTGATATCCTGTCCTCCAGCCGTCGCCAATCCTGGCTGACCACCTCCACCGCCCTTGATCAGCGGGGCAACCACCTCCTTAATGATCTTGCCGGCATTGAGTCCGCCTGATTTTACCAAGGCCTCACTGATGCCCACGGCAACGGATGCTTTTCCTTGTATGGATGCAGTCAATACGATCAAACGATCCTCTCCGCGGCTACGAAGATCGTGGCACAATTTTTTCAAGCCATCGGCAGACGAGATCTCCACGTTCGCTCCAATGAAAGATCTACCTTTTTCAGCTACTATAGATTTTTCCAATTCCAGCACGAGCCCCTGCAATTGCTTCGCCTCCATTCCCTCCAATTGCTTACGGGCCTGTGATAATTCCTCTTGTAATTGTTCAATGGCTTTAACGGGAGGAGTAGGCGTTTTCAGCACCTCCTTGATGGATCGCAGTGATCGTGTTTGGTCCTGCATCCATTCAATGGCGGCAGCCCCGCAAACCGCTTCCACCCGGCGTACACCGGCAGCCACAGCCGATTCGGCAACGATTTTGAATAACCCGAGTTCACCGGTCGATCCCACATGGGTACCCCCGCACAACTCTACAGAGTAGGCTGGATCCATCACGACCACCCGAACCACATCCCCGTATTTCTCCCCGAATAAAGCCATCGCACCCAATTTCAAAGCCTCTTCTTTGGGCATGGATTTGATCACCACCGGTATGTTTTCCCGAATTTTTTGGTTGACGATCCGCTCGATTTGTTCTGCTTCTTCATCGGTGACTTTTGAAAAATGCGAGAAATCAAAACGAAGCTGCTCTGCATTCACCATAGATCCTTTCTGCGCTACATGCGTTCCCAATACCTGGCGAAGGGCACTGTGCAATAAATGTGTAGCCGAGTGATGTACGGTGGTAAAGGCACGCAATTCAGCATGTACGATGGCCTGTACCGGTGCGGAGGGATCTGTTGGAAGTGCCGTGAGAAAATGAATGAAAAGGTCATTATCCTTTTTAGTGTCAATGACCTCCCAGCGCTGGCCATTGCTTTCCAACCAACCTTGATCGCCAACTTGTCCCCCACTCTCCGCATAAAAAGGCGTTTTATCCAACACGACCTGGTAAGCGATCTTTCCCTTGGCGGTAACCTTGCGGTATTTCAGGATGTTCGCTGAACAGCTGAGTGCATCATAACCGACAAACGTTGAATTGCCTTCCAACAAGATCACCCAGTCTTCCGCATCGATGGCGCCCGCCGCGCGGCTACGATCTTTTTGTTGCTTCATCTCCTGCTCAAAACCGGCTTCATCCACTTGCAACTGATTCTCCTGTGCGATCAGACGAGTTAAGTCGATCGGAAATCCATACGTATCGTATAGCTCAAAAGCGTCTTTTCCGTTTACGGTCTTGTTCGAAGCCGATCCAAGAATATCCTCCATCCGCTTCAACCCTTTTTCCAGCGTGCGCAGGAAAGATTCTTCTTCCTCTCTAACCACTTTACTGACAAAATCAACTTGGTGCTGCAATTCCGGGAACACTTGCTCAAATTGTTTGGCCAGCAAGGGGATGAGCTGTGTAAGCAGCGGTTGATGATAATTCAGGTAGGAGTAATAGTAGCGAACGGCTCTGCGAAGGATGCGGCGGATCACGTACCCAGCTCCTGTATTGGAAGGAAGTTGTCCGTCTGCAATCGTAAACCCGATCGCACGGATGTGATCGGCAATCACGCGAAAGGCAACCGCTTGTCGCGTATCACTGCCGTCGTAGGTAACCCCTGTGATCTTTTCCGTTGCCTGAATGGTGCCGGAAAAAATATCTGTATCGTAATTGGATCCTTTCCCTTGCAGCACGCGGACCAGTCGCTCGAGTCCCATACCCGTGTCTACGTGTGTAGCGGGCAAAGGCTCCAGCGATCCATCTTTTTTCCGATTGAATTGGATGAATACATTGTTCCAGATCTCGAT
>JBDKIP010000001.1:0-2798 GCA_039797015.1 Bacteroidota bacterium | reverse complement strand
GGCAGGTGTTCGATCAGTTTTTTTTCGACGGCCAGTGGGGTGGTGGCGGTTCGGGGCACGAGTCCCAAGCGATGGCTGACGCGGAACACGTGTGTATCCACGGCCATATTGGGTTGTTTGTCGATCACGGAGGTGATTACGTTGGCGGTCTTTCTGCCCACGCCCGGAAGGGTTACCAATTCTTCTACGGTCATCGGGACTTCTCCTTTGAATTCAGACATCAGTTTTTGCGCCATGCCGATCAGGTGCTTGGCTTTGTTGTTTGGGTAGGAGATGCTTCGGATCAGGGGAAATACTTCTTCGAAGGTTGAGGTGGACAGGCTTTTGGGTGTGGGAAATCGTTTGAAGAGGGCGGGGGTGGTCAGATTGACCCGTTTATCGGTGCATTGTGCGGATAGGATAACCGCTACCAGTAGTTGATAGGGGTTGTCGTATAGCAATTCTGTCTCCGCCGTGGGCATTTGGCGGCTGAAATAATCAATGACAAAGCTGAATCGTTCTTTTCGGGTCATGCCCGAAAATACAGGGAAGAAAGGGGAAGATCAGGTGTGTGAGAGTAGATTTTCCGCGCGGGCGTAAGTGAGGATGCGCAGAACGGTTTCGGTGCGGGGCGACTCGATCAGTCGGTCCAATCGTTCGCGGGAGGCTTCCAACACACCCAGCTTCTCTCGGAGCGACCAATCAGCCTCGAGGGCTTCCTCGATGGCTTTTGTTCGTGCCAAATCGGTTTCCTTGTACAGGTATTCGATCAGGTCCTCGGGGGTGAAGGGATGATTCATGTGGGTGATCGGCTGGGCCGTTCTCCCGATAAAAACGAACCGTGGGGGAAATTATTGTGCCGGGGCGGGCTTCTTTTCGGGCACGAGGAAGAGCTCTTCGTCCTCTTTTTTCATCAGGTATTTTTCCCGGGCGAATTTTTCCAGGGCCTCCGGGTCATTTTTCAAGGCCTCCAACTCTTTTTTTTGCTTGGCGGTTTCTTCCTGATAATACTTCTTCGATTTTTCCAGGTTATTGAGTTCACGCATCCGGTCCATTTGCGTGAACAGATCGTTTCGGTCGAAGAAGAGTACGATGATCGCGAAAGCAACCCCGGCCAGCAAGAATTTACTCTTGAGCCAACCGGGGATGCGATCGAGAAGTTGTTTCATGAAGGGGCTTATTTCCCAAATTTAACGGAACCCGCGGGATAGATCGCCGAGCTGCCCAGCAATTCCTCGATGCGGATCAGCTGATTGTATTTGGCCATGCGATCGGTGCGGGAGGCGCTGCCGGTTTTGATCTGTCCGCAATTCAGGGCCACGGCCAGATCGGCGATGGTGGTGTCTTCGGTTTCACCGCTGCGGTGGCTCATGATCGTATTGTAACCATTGTGTTGGGCGAGCGTAACGGCATTGATGGTTTCAGTAATGGTGCCGATCTGATTGACTTTTACCAACAAGGCGTTCGCGATCTGCTGATCGATCCCTTTTTGCAGGCGCTTTACGTTGGTGACAAACAGATCATCCCCTACCAGTTGGCATTTGCTTCCAACGGCCTGGCTCAACATTTCCCATCCTTTCCAATCGTCTTCCGCCATGCCGTCCTCGATGCTGCAGATGGGATATTTTTTCACCCATCCTTCCCAGTATTTCACCAATTGCTCGGGCGTCATTTCTTTGCCGTTGCTTTTGTGGAAGACGTATTTCTTCTTCTTGGCATCCCAGAGTTCGGTGTTGGCGGCATCCATCGCGATGCGGACCTGTGATCCGGCTTTGTATCCGGCCGCTTCGATCGCAATGAGGACCGTTTCGATGGCTTCTTCGTTGCTTTGGATGTTGGGGGCGAATCCGCCTTCATCCCCTACATTGGTGCTGTATCCTTTTTTCTTGAGGACGGTTTTCAGTGCATGGAAGATCTCCACACCCCAGCGAAGTCCTTCGCTGAAGGAAGTAGCGCCCACCGGCATCACCATGAATTCCTGAAAATCGATCTTGTTGTCGGCATGTGCTCCGCCATTCAGGATGTTCATCATGGGGATGGGCAGCACTTTTGCATTGGTACCGCCGATGTATCGGAACAAAGGCAGAGAGGCTTCTTCTGCCGCGGCTTTAGCAACGGCCATGCTGACGGCGAGGGTGGCGTTGGCACCGAATTTCGCTTTGTTGGGGGTGCCATCGAGTTGGATCATGATCTCATCGATGCCTGTTTGATCGGCCACATCGTACCCCAGCAGGGCAGGGGCAATGGATTTGTTTACGTGACCAATGGCTTTGAGCACGCCTTTGCCGCCATATTTTTTCTTGTCGTTGTCGCGCAGTTCAACGGCTTCGTGGGCGCCCGTGCTGGCACCACTTGGCACAGCGGCTCGGCCAACGGCTCCGTTTTCGGTTATGACGTCCACTTCCACAGTGGGATTGCCCCGTGAATCGAGGATTTGGCGGGCGAAGATCTCAGCGATGTAGCTCATGTTGATTGATTAAGTCGTTGGATGGCTGGCAGTCGTCAGTGAACGGAAGATCGACTCGAGGCGTCGATTTTCGATGTGCAAAGAAACAAGGTTGAGTCCTTCTTGCAAAGCGAGTTGAAGGATTTGTTTCTGCAAGGCCTCTGCATTTTCTGTTTCTAACTGCCACTCGTTCGTGCCGGCTTGTGTGGTGCGGAGTACACCGGGTATTTTTTCCCAATACCGGGGTGGCAGGGGTTCTTTGAACTTGACGGTGAGGGTTTGTTTATCGGCTCCACTCCGTATGGCATCCAATGCATCGTTGGCAACCAAATTTCCCTGGTGGATGATGATCACGCGTTGACAGATGGATTCC